>JBEAPM010000208.1:0-3566 GCA_041164445.1 Cyanobacteriota bacterium | reverse complement strand
ATACTGAGATTTTGCTTGATAATTACGATCCTAATCAAGATTTTACAGAAGTATGTATTTTTGATTTCGGAACAAAAATTATTGTTGAATTTTTTCGAGGTAGAAATAGCGAAATCCGCCTCATGGATATATCTAAACGAGATTACTTGTTTAATCAACAACTATCATGTGAACGAATTCGTATTTTGGGAGGAGAGATGCACGATCATTGCGTTCTATGGCAAACCGAGTGTGAACGTTGGCTTGCAAGCCACGGTATATTTCCAAATGACAATCTAAAAACATTTAAAATTTCAAAAAACTTTGTTCGTAAATACACAAAAGATAGTGGAATTATTCTAGAGGAAAGTGACTATATAGACTTGAATCAGAAAAGACAAAAAAGACAAAAATGCGTTGAGAGTTTCAATAAAGACTGGAAGTATAGATAACTTAAAAACTTTATTTTTCTTTAATCCTTCTGAGGAGAAAATTATCAAATGGATACCCTAAAATTACAGTTAAAAGAATCCGTTATCAACGTTTTACAAGATTATATTGACTTTCTGGGCGAAGATCCAGAGACCCAACTTGAATTGATAATAGATGAAAAAAACGATCGTTACTTGTTAGTTGAACTGGGTTGGCAAAACGATCGGCGCATCTATGGGACTATACTTCACCTAGATATTATTGGGGATAAAATCTGGATCCAACAAGATGGAACCGAAGAAGGAATAGCGATCGAACTAGTTGAGCTAGGCATTCCCAAACACCAGATTGTCCTGGGCTTCAAATGCGAAGAACGTAGACGGATTACCGACTTTGCCGTTTGTTAAAATCTGAATTTCTGAGTCTGAAACTTTAGAAAACGATCGATTTGAGGACGATCGTGAATTAACGATCGCACTTACACGAAAAAAATGAGATAATGATCAAGATGATTAATCCATTTGGTAGGAGAATTCGTCATGCACCTAATCCAGGAACCAGGAACAGTATGTAGTCGATGCTAAGGGTAAAAAAACAGCGGTCATTCTGGCGATTGAGGATTACGAGCAACTGCTAGAAGACCTTCATGATTTAGCGATCGTTGCTGAACGCCGAGTTGAACAGCCGATCGGTTTAGCAGAACTCAAAAAAAGGCTGAACCGTGATGAAACCTTATGAAATTATCTTTCAGCCGTCAGTTGAGAAAGATCTACGTAAACTTTTAGTTCCGATCGAGGTGAGCACCTCATATTCACGGACGACAAAGTGGAGAAAGTCAACGATCGCTTAATCAATGGTTAGCAAAGCGACTCTCCAGAAAACGATCGCCTTCTGGCTGGTCATTCCCCCCGATCGGAACACGAATATGTAAGGGCTTCTAGATGGAACAGTTGCAAGGTGCCCGCTTCATCTGTCAAAATTCTTGAGCTTACTTCTGAATTTACAACCCTCAACGCCCCATGGTTGCCCTTACTCCTAGCTCTAGCTACAGTCTAACGATTCGTTTTCAATGCCCCAATCGGGCCGGTATGTTAGCGAGTGTCACCCAAGCCATTGCCCAAGCGGGAGGTAGTTTAGGGCAAATTGATTTAATCGAACAAACCCGGAAGGTCTCGATCCGCGAGATTACGGTGGATACTGCGAGTTCTGAACACGCCGATAGTATTATCCAAATTGTCAAGGCTTTACCGGATATCAAGGTATTACAGGTTTACGATCGCACCTTTAACCTGCACCGTCGCGGCAAAATTACGGTGGAGTCCAAGCTACGCATTCATAACCAGGCTGATCTGGCGATGGCTTATACCCCTGGTGTCGGGCGAATCTGCAACGCGATCGCAGAGGATCCGAGTCAAGTTTATAAGTACACGATTAAAAGCAACATGGTGGCGATCGTTACGGATGGTAGTGCCGTCTTAGGCTTAGGCAACTTGGGGCCTGAAGCGGCTCTGCCGGTGATGGAAGGCAAGGCAATGTTATTCAAAGCCTTTGCGGGGGTGGATGCTTTCCCCATTTGTTTAGCCACTCAGGATGTCGAGGAAATTATTCAAACGGTGAAAAACCTTGCCCCGGTCTTTGGGGGGATTAACCTGGAGGATATTTCTGCGCCCCGCTGTTTTGAAATTGAGGCACGGCTCCGGGAAGAGCTGAATGTTCCTGTCTTTCATGATGACCAACACGGCACGGCGATCGTGACCTTGGCTGCGTTACAAAATGCCCTGAAGCTAGTCAACAAAACCTTTGGCAATATTCGCATTGTCATTAATGGGGCTGGGGCAGCGGGCATGGCCATTGCCAAATTGCTTCAGGAATCGGGAGCTACGCAGATCCTACTCTGTGACTCTAAGGGGATTGTTTCTCAAGATCGGACAGACCTCAATTCTGCGAAACAAGCCTTGGCAGTGGTAGAAACAGGGACTTTAGCGGATGCTCTGAAGGGAGCCGATGTCTTCATTGGGGTCAGTGTGCCGGGGTGCCTTACACCGGAAATGGTTCGTCACATGGCTTTAGACCCGATCGTTTTTGCGATGGCAAACCCCATTCCAGAAATTCAACCGGAATTGGTTGGGGAAGAAGTGGCGGTCATTGCTACGGGCCGCAGTGATTATGCGAACCAAATCAATAATGTCTTAGCCTTTCCAGGACTCTTTCGGGGAGCTTTAGATAGCCGAGCTACGACTTTAACCACAAGCATGTTCCTCGAGGCAGCCCGGGCCATTGCGTCTTTAATTAGTCCCGGTGAACTCGATCGGGAGCATATTATCCCCTCTGTGTTTGATGAACGGGTTGCTACGGCGGTGGCGGCGGCGGTACAGCGGGCGGCTCGGGATGCTGGGGTCGCGTCCTATTAGGCTGCTTTCGTTTCTGGATTCGGGCGGCTGTGCCGCCCGGCATAATCAATCCTTTGCTCCAAGAATATCGGTTAAGTTAACTTCACCATTTTCTGTGTTTGCTCATCCCAGAGCGCTAAAGGAATAGACTTGAAGCTATCCCAGAGGGAGATTTTGTGGGCAATCTGCAGGCTAGGATTGTCTCGATAACAATTGCGCAGGCTATAGTTAGGAATAAGGGGATCTAAATGGTGAATATGATGAAAGCCGGTATTTCCAGTAAAGAAATGGAGTAATACCGGAAGGTCGTAAAGAGAGCTACCCGTCACGCTAGCTTGATACCAATCCCACCCCACATCATGACTGAAATAGGAGTCTTCGTAGGTGTGTTGCACATAAAATAACCAAACGCCTAAGCAAGAGGTAAAAGCAACGATCGGGAGTTCTACCAATAGAAACGATCGCCATCCTATCCAAAGGCTGACGAGGATAGCCGTTAACAAAATTAAAGCATTGGTAATATGAACCCAGCGGCGTTCTTTATGCCAAGAGGGAGAAAGGCGCACCGTTAAGCGTTGCAAAATTAAAAATTGAACTGGTGGGCCTAGCACAAAGAGAATGAGAGGATTCCGATAAATTCGATAGAGCAGTTGTTGGAGGGGAGGTAACTGTTGAAAATCTTGTACGGAGAGGAGTTTAACATACCCCGTGTCCTGAAAGTCTAAATTCGACACATGGGCATGGTGATAGGCGTGGGAGCGGAGC
>JBEAPM010000207.1:0-5343 GCA_041164445.1 Cyanobacteriota bacterium | reverse complement strand
ATCGCTAAAAACAAAACCTGGATATTTTCGCGTTGACTATTCCAAAAGCGCTTCCACTGCACACCAGAGTCTGGGGTAGGGGTTTGGGTCATGGTAGAGAGTAAAAGATGGAGTGAGTATCCCTAGTCTACACCGACCAGGCTTTAGAATTGAAACCAGACCCACCCGCCCAAAGGGCTGATGCGGTTTGTGGCAAGGGTACCTCAATGTAGAATTAATTGATGACGCGCCCTAGATTCGAGAGAGGAACAAGGTAATGAGTGAGAATAACGACCTGAAGGCCATGATCTTGCAGTTGCGCGATCGTCAAAATGCCTTTGAAGAACAGATGCTGCGGCTCTTTCAGGAAATGAACACCCTACGCCGCGACTTTCAGGTTCAAGCCGCCGATGAGCAACGGCGATCGGCTGATACTCAGGCAGATATTCGTGAGTTAATGTTTGAAAATCAACGGATTCTGCGCTGGCTGGAACAAAATCAACCCGCCCGAGAGCGGAATGATGATTGATAATGCCCCCCAGCCAGTTTGAGGGTGCGGGACGCTAGCAGATTAATGAATAAAATGATCCGATCGAGGTTTCCTTGGCCACAGATTGACCGAGAACGCCATAATGGGAAAACCTGTTCCTCCAGCCTCTCTTTGCACCTATGGCCTCTTCCTCCCCCCAACGGATTTCGCCGCTTCTCCACCCCAGACAATTTTTTGCCTCCCTGCCCAAGCCGATCGCGGAGGATTCGATCGCGTTGCGGGGGTGTACCCAGGCTCTGGTGATCGTGGGCATCATTGCCACCACGATCGCTGCAACGGATGTGGCGGATCCCATTCGCAGTAGCTTTTGGGCGATTCCCCTCAGTATTACCGGCTCATTTTGGAGTTATTTCCATCGACGCGATCGCAACATTGCGGCCAAGTTTCTCATTGCTATGGGGATGCTACTGGCGTTGTTTGTCTTTTTAGGGGCCCTGGTGCGCCAGGACAATGACACTCGCTTAATTTTGGCGGAACTCTTGATTCAACTCCAAGCCCTGCACTGCTTCGATTTACCCCGCCGTAAAGATCTAGGCTACTCCTTAGTGATTGGGCTCATCCTGATGGGGGTTGCCGCTAATATTAGTCAAACCCTAACCTTTGCACCGTTTCTCGTTGCCTTTTTAGCGATCGCGTTGCCGGTGTTGGTCTTAGATTACCGATCGCGCCTAGGCATTCCCTCTCTGCTGGGAAACACAACACAGAATTCAACCACTCCCGCCTCACTGCTCAAAACCTTTCCCGAACTGGCCCCTCGCCGCCTGCTCGGACTGTTAACCCTTGTCCTCGTTTTGGGACTGATCATCTTTGCCCTGTTGCCGCGTTTGCCGGGGTATCAACTGCGTGCTTTTCCCGTGAGTGCCCCCATTGATGTGGCAGGGGAATTCAATAATCAAATTATTTCTAATCCAGGCTACGTATCCAACCCTGAGAGTGACGAAGCCAACGACGGAACCGGCGGAGAAGAGGGGGATCCCAATACGGTGCGAGGGGGGGGGAGTAGTCCCACGGAAGGGCCCGGCGAACTGGATGATAGTTTTTACTATGGGTTCAACAGCACCATGAACCAAAACCTGAGGGGCACCCCCCTCAAGCCCCGTCTGCTCATGCGAGTGCGTTCCCAGGCAGAAGGGTTTTGGCGAGTCATGGCCTTCGATCATTACACCGGTCAGGGGTGGGAAGTGTCCCGGAACGATGATACCCAAACCCTCAGCCGATCGTTTTATTCCTATCGCTTTCGCTTACCGGCCTTAGAGCGGATTGGTCGCCATAAGGAAGTGGTGCAAACCTTTACGATCGTGGATAGAATGCCCAACCTGATTCCGGCTCTGTACCAACCGGAGGATTTGTATTTTCCCACCCGCGAAGTCGCGATCGATACAGAAGGGGGGCTACGATCGCCGGTCACCCTAGCGGATGGCACCACCTATACAGTGGTGTCAGAAGTTCCTTATCGAGATCGATCGGCCCTGCAAGAAGCGTCTACGGAGTATCCGGCAGTAATCCGCAAGTCTTACCTAGACGTGCCCGAAGACGTGGTAGAGCCCATCCGGGAACGGACTGAAGAACTGCTGACCAACGCCCCAAAGCCCATTACCAACTCCTACGACAAAGCCCTATTTCTGGCCCAAGCCCTCAAGCAACAATACCGACTTCAAGGGGATTTACCCTTCTTTGAAGAAACAGAAGACCTCGTGAGTAGTTTTTTATTCAGCTATGGCGGCGGTTACCCCGATCACTTTTCCACTACCCTCACCATCATGCTGCGCTCCATTGGGATTCCCGCGCGGCTAGTGGTGGGGTTTGCCCCAGGAGACTTTAATCCCTTTACGGGGTTATATCTGGTCAAAAATACCGATGCCTATGCCATGACGGAGGTCTTTTTTCCCCAGTATGGCTGGTTTGCCTTTGATCCCATTCCCGGCCATGAAGTGGTTCCCCCCTCTTTGGAAGAGAGCTACGCCTTTAGCACATTGAAAAAACTCTGGCTGTGGGTGGCGGGGTGGTTGCCAACCCCAGTGCGGGGGATCTTTAATCAAGTTTTCCTGGTTCTGGCTAGCGTCATTGGTTTCTTTGTGGGATTTGTGATGGAGCTACTGTCCCAACGCCTTACCGGCATCTTTATCTTGACGATTTTAGGGATTGGTCTCAGCTTTATCGGTTGGCTTCTCTGGGGGGTATGGCAGGGATGGCGATACCAGCGCTGGCTCGATCGCTTGCCGCTGATGGAAAGTTTATATCAACAATTTCTACACTGTCTTCAGGAGGCAGGCTTACCCAAGCATCCTGCCCAAACTCCCTTAGAATATGGTCAAACCCTGGTGGAGCAATTGCCCACGCCCCTGATCGAACCGAGTCAGCAATTCATTTCCGCCTATGCGGGATGGCGCTATGGACAGCGGGAGCCGGATGGTCTCAATGTTAGGCTGGCTGTACAGCAGATCAAACGTTACTACCGTAAATCCCTGTGGCAACAGGTTAGACAAATGCGGTTGCAGTAACAGACCTGATCCCACGCCCCCTGAAGGATTTCACCTGAAACAACTTGCATATTAAGACAATCAATGCAACATTAGGGGGGCTCAACAGGGCAATGCCATTCTGGATTCCCTGGTCAAGATTGCGGAGTTGCTATGACCCCTTCTCTGCCGCCCCAAATATCCTCTGAACGGTCACCTCAGCAGTGGTCAGCGGAACGATCGATGACTGCATCTCGCCCCTCCTGCTCCTTTGAGATTAAACGTCCCCATTCCCGCCCGGTCATGGAGAGGGGATTGGATCGCTCTGCCATTGCACTCCCCCAGTCCAGTTCTCCTGTACCGCAGCACGCCCCAGTTCATTCCCGCCCGGTTCAGCCTACATTTCCAGAAAATCCTGACCTTGCAGTCCCGCCCCAGAAGGCAGAAATATCGCCCCCCTCCCGACAGACCCTTGCTAAACCGTCGTCTCCCCTCGAGGATTTTGCCGTAGTTCCCATGCGATCGTTACCTGTCCCGGCGCAGCCCAGCGCTGTAACCTCTGCACAGGTGGTTTCTCAGTCTGTGCCACCACCGCACCCCGTTGCCAGCTATACCAGCGCCCACAAAACAACTATTACCGTTCAACCCTTTGCCGTCCAGCAGGATATCTTCAAAGAGCCGAGTTTACCTCGCCTCAAGCAGGTGCAATTAAATTCCCACCGGCATAGTAATAACCCGGTGTTTCCCTTGAGCTTATTGCAGGATATCGCCACGATCGTAGAAGATTGGCAAGCTCAGCTCGATGGGCTCCACGAACAAATTCAGGCGATTTACTTAGATGGGCCGATCGTGGATGGTTGGCTAGAAGCAGAAGCCACCTTAGATGGAGTCATTCAGGGTTATCGTCTCTGTGGATTGGATGATCAAGGGCAAATGTGGGCCCGTCCTTGTCCGCCGGATCAACTCCCGAGTGTCAGTACTGCCATTGCCCGGTATCAGCATTTGCGGCAAGTTTTAGCCCAAAAACAAGCTTTAGAAGTGCGATTCCAACAGTTGGGAGAAACCCTGGCGATGGTGCGCAGTAGTTTATAAGGTTTTCGCGCCTCCTGCTATCGCCTTAAGTTGATAGCCTTCAACTCCAAACTCAACCGTCAAAACGATGAATACTTCGACTAAAGTTCCTGTTTCTGTTTTAATCCCGGCAAAAAACGAAGAGGCCAATCTTCCGGCTTGTCTTGCCAGTGTGGCGATCGCAGATGAAATTTTCGTCGTCGATTCCCAAAGTACCGATCGGTCTGTCAGTATTGCCGAAAGCCAAGGGGCAACGGTCGTTCAATTTGAGTTTAACGGAACCTGGCCAAAGAAAAAAAATTGGGCCCTAGAAAACCTTCCCTTTCGTAATGATTGGGTTTTGATTGTTGATTGCGATGAGCGCATTCCCCCGGAACTGTGGGCCGAAATTGCAACGGCTATTAAAAATCCTGATTACGTTGGCTACTACTTAAATCGACGTGTCTTTTTTCTGGGGGCTTGGATTCAACACGGTGGACGCTATCCAGACTGGAATCTCCGGCTCTTTCGTCATGCCTTAGGACGCTACGAAAACTTACAAACCTCCCTCACGCCCAACACCGGAGACAATGAAGTCCACGAGCACGTTATCTTACAAGGTAAGTCGGGCTACCTGAAAGCAGATATGCTCCACGAAGATTTCCGGGATGTTTTTCATTGGCTAGAGCGTCACAATCGTTATTCCAACTGGGAAGCCCGAGTTTACGATAATTTACTCTCCGGTCAAGATGAAAGCGGAACGATCGGAGCCAAATTGTGGGGGGATGCGGTTCAACGCAAACGATTTCTCAAAAAAATCTGGGTACAGCTACCCTTCAAGCCCCTCTTGCGCTTTATCCTCATTTATATTCTGCAACTGGGCTTTTTAGATGGACGAGCGGGTTTCATTTATGCCTGTCTCATGAGTCATTATGAATATAATATTGGTATCAAGTTATACGAATTGCGTCGTTTTGGGGGACAACTCAACCGCTCTAAAGACGCTCCCTAGAAACTGTTTTGTTGAAGGGTTGCTTGCGTAATCATCAGCAACAACGGATCAAGACGACCAACTTAAGGTAGCAGAGTGCAACGCGGAGTGCCGCACTCTGCCATTAAATTTTTTCCCTTGTAGTGGAAAGCCCAAAAAAAGAGTGGAAAAGGTTTGCCTTAAATCTGCGACCTCATCTAGAATACATTTATTACTAGCAATTAGTTGGCAGTGTGGTTACCCTGGCGCTTCTGGATTCTTTTGATTTAACCACCGTTCTCCAGTGGTGGAACTTTGAGGATAAGACCGAAATT
>JBEAPM010000206.1:0-4515 GCA_041164445.1 Cyanobacteriota bacterium | reverse complement strand
TTCGTCATAGTCTTAAAAAATTTACGCGAACTGAGAGTTATTAGCGTTAAGATCGTTGAATTCTCCAGGATCATTAAAATCACCATCATTGTTGAGATCGATCAGGAAACCATCAACGGTTAAGTTGCCGTCAGGGTTAGTAATAGAAGCTAATGGCACCTCAATGTCCGTTGGAGCATTCCCAGTATTGGTGACCAGGAAGTCGTAATAAACAACGTCATTGGAGTTAATACTACCGGTATTGACATCCACGATCCCGGCAGCCACGTTGGTCAAACCCGCTACTTCAGCAACGGTTGCGGTGACAGCGTTGGATTCTGCGTTTAAGTTGGCTCCACTCGCCGGATCGGTATAGGTGGCTGTGGCCCGGTTTTCAATGTTGGTATTAGCGGCTGTCCCTAGGGCTAATACGGGGGCTGCCATTTGAAATAAGCCGCCTGCGATTAATCCGGCAGAGATCAGGGGGCGGACGAGTTTAGCGATCAATCTCGATCGTTTAGATTTAATAGTCAAGGTGATTCCCTCATAAGTAAAAAAATGGACAAGCTCATCTAGAGGTAACGCGATAAGGGCTCTTCTCGCGAGGGGTATATGCATCCCGCATCTAGCGATCCCTGTGATTCAGGTCACCTGATTCAGGATTTTCGGTGACCAATCTCCTTAGATCGCTCACCCCAATAACAAATCCCTGATACGGAAGGTTTTTTGGTTTTCCGGGATCCCAGCTTACTACCATGAGCCTCCAAAATCCATCGGCCAATTACCGCAATACTCTATAAGATTGCAACACCCTAAGGACGATCGCGGTACAACCTGTAAGAATATTCACACCCTTTCGTAAAGAACCGATAAAGACTCAGGGTTTATACGGTTTTTTTTTACAATCCCATAACCTTTCGTGATTTTCACTTAAGAGAAGTTCACAAACTGGTTGGTCAAGGGTGTTTTGCGTTAGCCTAGTGTATTAACCAGTGTGCTCAAAGGTTAAGAAAAAGCAAAGAATTTGTAATTTGCTTTGGGTTTGCATCACCTTGATCGATCAATCAAAATAATGGGCACCTCTTGCCAGGCAAGAATAGGGATTGTGGCGGGCGGCTGGCCACCACAATTAATCGAAGTGCCTTAATCTTCATGGGCTAGTATGGGGCTGCGCCACCCCCGGCCTGAATTGACAAACTCAAATACAGACTTAAATACATCGGGTTGATATGTTTTTCATTCCATCGTTCCGCAAGCTGAAGTTATCTAGGGTTATTGCCCATGCTGTGCTCTCGGTCATGGCTCTGGGGCTGATCCCTATTACCGCGATCGCTGAGGAGAAGCCAAAAATCCAGATTGCGATCCTGTTGGATTCTAGTAATAGCATGGATGGCCTGATTGATCAGACCCGTCAACAGATCTGGAATGTGGTCAATGCGTTAACGGCTGTGCGCAAGGCGGGGCAAGTGCCAGAGTTGGAAATTGCCCTTTATCACTATGGCAATGATGCCCTCCCTCAAAGTGAAGGCTTTAATCGCCAACTGACAGATTTTACCCCAGAACTGGATGCGGTCTCGGAGCGCTTATTTGAAATTCGCACCAATGGGGGTCAGGAGTATGCGGGTTGGGTTATTCAATCTGCGATCGATCAGCTACAGTGGAGTCCAGATTCGGAAGATTTTAGAGCAATTTTTATTGCAGGAAATGAACCTTTTGATCAAGGAAAAGTGGCTTGGCAAGATTCAATTTCCTTAGCGAAACGTTCCGATGTGCTAGTCAATACAATTTATTGCGGTCAGTCGGAAAGCCAAGAGCGGGATCTCTGGGCCCAAGGGGCGGAGTTAGCGGACAGTGCAACGTTTAATATTAACCAAGACCGAGCGATCGCCTTTGTGCCTTCTCCTTTTGATGACGAAATTACCAGACTCAATCAGGCTTTAAATGACACCTACATTCCCTTTGGTGTAGAAGGGACTCTGGGCTTACAGCGTCAACTCGTTCAGGATGCCAATGCGGGACAACAAATTGTGACCCGTGGGGCCTCAAAAAGCTCGAGCTACTACAACAACGCTTCTTGGGATCTGATTGATGCCTTGGCCGAAGAGTCCGTTGATTTAGCAGAAGTTGAGGACGATCAACTTCCTGAAACCTTAAGAGGACTGAGTTTGGAGGAAAAGGAAACCTTTATTGACGATCAGAAAGCGGAGCGGGAAGCGATTCAAGCCCAAATTCGAGATCTGACGGCCCAGCGCCAAGCCTATCTGGAGGACTTACGGCGACAATCTGATCCGCAGGACACTTTGGATTATGTCATGATTCAAGCGCTCCGCCAGCAATTGGCCGCTAAAGGGTTTGTTCTGCGTTGATGCTCGATTCCTGCACTATCTCTATTCTGGCCTGGGGGTGCCCTTGAAGGCGAGATTCCCCAAAGTCAGCCGACCGGACTCTGATGGATCAAAGAAACAGGCTATAGTTCAGGATGAAGATTTAGCGGGTTAGGACAACGACCATGGTGCTGCATCCACTGCCGAGCGTAAGGCTCGATTGTGACTCGTCTAGCCAGGTTTTGACCGGGCGGTTAGATTTATCTGGGCTGACCTTTACGCCGGACGGTCGCCTCTGGTTAATTTCGGATGAAACCCGTAGTGTGGGCTGCCTAGAGTGTATCCAAGTCCCGCCCCCCAAGAGTCGAGCGAAGGCGTTGCGGCCCCGTCAACCCTATCAATATGGGCCGGTGGAAACGGTTGATCTGAGCACTTACTTCCCCACCTTAGGGGCCGATCATGAAATTGACCTAGAGGGCATTTGCTATGCCGAGCCCTATCTCTGGCTCATGGGTTCCCATAGTACTAAACGGAAGCAGCCCACGGGTGGAGATCCCAAAACGGATCTGAAGCGCTTAAAAACGATCGTAGTGGAGCCGAATCGTTATTTTTTAGCCCGAATTCCCTGGCAAAATGGCACTTTGCACCCCTGCATTGAAGATCCCCAGAATCCCAGTGAAACCCTCACGGCAGCTTGGTTAAGTCCGAAAAAGAAGGAGAGTGTCTTACTGAAGGCGTTGGAGAAGGATGAGCATTTTGGTACTTTTATTGCAGCCAATATTCCCAGTAAAGAGAATGGTTTGGATCTCGAAGGGCTAGCGATCGTAGACGATCGGATCTTTTTAGGATTACGGGGGCCGGTGTTGCGGGGCTATGCCGCGATTTTAGAAATTGCGGTTGAGCCGAAAAAGAGTAAGGGGAATGAACTCAAACTGAAGGGAACCTATCGTAAGCATTTTTTGAATTTAGAGGGTCTGGGGATTCGAGACTTGCAGGTCTGGCAGGATCAACTCTTGATTTTGGCGGGGCCCACTCTCGCTCTGGATGGCAGTATTCGCCTGTTTCAGTGTCCCTTAGCCCAGTTCTCAACGGAGCAGGATACCTGTTTAACGACAGTGCCCTCCTGCCTCGGGGACATTCCCCACCAACCCGGTAGCGATCGGGCAGAAGGGATTACCCTTTGGCCCCACAGCACCGCAGAAACTGCCGCAGGGGATACAGTAGACCTCTTGGTTGTCTATGATGCTCCCCACCCCTCCCGATTGATTGAAGATCGCAGTATTTGGGCCGATCGTTTTCACAGTAAAGTCTACCAAAGTAATGAGACCAGCCTACTTGAGCCAGCCGGAGAGAAGCATACTGCCGATGAGCCAAAAGCTGAGCAGGCTGGCGATGAGAAATAAACCAATACTAAACCATCCCAGTTGGCTGCCCTGAGTGGGGGAGTAGAGCAGGGATGCCCCGAGAATTAATGATCCCGTAATGATGCTGAAGGCGAGGCGATTGCCACTGGCTTCGATCGTTTGACGAAAGCGATCGAAGTCCTGCACTTTGAGGTTCCAGCGCAGGGTTTCTGAACTGAGACGATCGAGGAGCAGTTCCACTTGCCGAGGCGATCGTAGTCCCAAGCTTTTAATATCCAGTAAAGTCCGCAGCAGGGCTGGCAGGGGGGCATCCCCCACTAATTGCTCCTGAAATAAATCCGCCATGAGGGGGCGCAGACGCTCGGGAAAATTAAACTCCGGATCGAGGGAACGGGCTACCCCTTCTAAATTGGCAATACATTTGGCACAGAGTCCCAAGTTGCCGGGAACCCGAATCCGGCTTTGGCGGGCAATTTGTAAGACTTCATAAAATAGTTGACTAAAGTTCAACTCATCTAGGCTTAAGGCATAGTACTGTCGCAGTAAGAGTTCGTAATCACTTTCCAGACGAATTAAATTGACGGGACGATCGGAGGGGGACAATTTGAGGGTTAATTGGGCGCACCGCTGAGCATCTAAACTAACGATCGCTAAAATCAATTCCAGCAAAATTTCCTGAGTGCGGGGATCTAAGCGTCCCACCATGCCACAGTCCAGCAAGGCTACCCGACCATCTTCTAAGTAAAACCAGTTTCCCGGATGGGGATCGGCATGAAAAAAGCCATCTAAACACACCTGTTGGAAAAACGATCGCACCAACAACGTTGCCACCACCCTCGCCTCAGCCC
>JBEAPM010000205.1:0-7262 GCA_041164445.1 Cyanobacteriota bacterium | reverse complement strand
TCGAGCTTGATATTATCATCCAGAATGGCATCATCATTGCCTGCGAAATCAAGTCGTCCATGAGCAAAGCCGACCTCTATACCTTCGATCGCAAAGTAGAATTTTATGAAAATCACACAGGACGATCGGTGAATCGCAAAATAGTGGTCTCTCCGATGATTGCTCCCAATGCCCTGGAGGTAGCGGAAGGGTTAGGGATTGAAGTCTATAGCTCCGCAGAAGATGTATCTCCCCGCAATTAACTGCGGGCGCATACCACACACCCCATTTAGATTGGTGTATAGCGTTCAATTAACAGTAAATCAACCATGAATGAAACCTATTCAAATCTTTATAATCAAGACTTTTACCGTTGGGCTTACGATCAATCCACATTGCTGCGACAAAAACGCTTTGATGAACTCGATCTAAACCATTTAGTAGAGGAATTAGAAGATTTGGGTAAACGTCATTATGAGCAACTTGAATCACGTTTGATGCAATTAACCGCCCATTTGTTAAAGTGGAAAATTCAACATTGGAAAAGAACGAATAGTTGGCGGGCAACCATTCGGGTGCAGCGTAAGTCGATCGCCAAACTACTTGAACGTAACCCAGGTTTAAAGTCTCGTCTAGAAGAAGCTCATAAAGAAAGTTGGGATCAAGCCAAAGATTTAGCGATCGTAGAAACTGATTTGCCTGATGATAGTTTTCCTGAAGCTTGCCCGTTTACGATAGTCGAAATCTTGGATCAGAATTTTTGGCCAGACAGGTGAATGTTCGATGCTTTCCCTAACCCCCAACAGATTAATGAAAAAGTTTAATGGAAGAGTCCCGCACTCTTCCGCCTTAAGTTGGTAGCCAGATTAGGTAGAGGGTTTGGGGACGTAGGTCGATCGCACCTGCAACTCTTTGAGTTGAGCATCACTGACCCCCGCAGGGGCATCGGTAAGTAAACAACGGGCTTGTTGGGTTTTAGGGAAGGCGATCGTGTTACGAATGGAGTCTTCTTTGGTCAGCAACATGGTTAAGCGATCGAGACCGTAGGCAATTCCACCATGGGGCGGAGTACCAAAATCAAGGGCTTCCAGTAAGAAACCAAATTTTTGATGGGCTTCTTCGGAAGAAAGACCGATCGCCGCAAACACTTTTTCTTGAATCTGACGCTGATAAATCCGCAGGCTGCCCCCGCCAATTTCTAAGCCGTTATAGACCAAATCGTAGGCTTGGGCCCGACCGGTTTCTAAGCGATCGAGGTCTTCTGGATTGGGATTGGTGAAGGGATGGTGCAGGGCTTCTAAGCGCTTTTCATCTTGATTCCACTCAAAGAGAGGAAAGTCGGTAATCCACAACAAATTAACCTGGTTCTCGTCAATTAATCCCAATTCTCGTCCTAAAAATTGACGAACCCGATCGAGGGATTTATGCACAATATCCGTAGCGCCAGCCCCAAAGAGGAGTAAAGTACCCGGTTGAGCACCGGTACGCCTTAAAATTTCCTGGACTTGCTCAGTGCTCAAATTATCTTTAATGGCCCCGATCGTGTCAATTTCAAAGTTGTCTCTGACCCGAATATAGGCTAAACCCCCGGCTCCTGCCTCCGTGGCTTCTTTGAAAATGTCGCCACCGGGTTTAATGCGCACATTGGAAATTTTGTCGTTGCCGTTGGGAACAGCAATCGCTTTAATAGAACCGTTAGATTTTGCGGCTTGGGTAAACACTTTGAAGCCACAGGTGGCTAAGACATCGGTTAAATCTACCAACTCTAAAGCAAAACGGGTATCGGGACGATCGGTTCCATAGCGACTCATGGCTTCCTGATAGGTCAGGCGCGGCAAGGGGAGGGGAAGATCTACACCTTTCAGGGTCTTGAAAATATGGGCCATTAAGCCTTCATTGAGGGTCAACATTTCCGGTTCAGAAATGAAGCTTAACTCCATATCTAATTGCGTAAATTCAGGTTGACGATCGGCCCGTAAATCTTCATCACGAAAACAGCGAGCAATCTGATAATAACGATCGAAGCCCGATACCATTAAGAGTTGCTTAAAAAGCTGGGGCGATTGGGGCAAAGCAAACCACTCCCCAGGGTTGACCCGAGAGGGAACGAGGTAGTCCCGTGCGCCTTCCGGGGTAGATTTGGTCAGGATTGGGGTTTCAATTTCAATAAAGCCCAACTGATCTTCTAAGTAGCGACGAATAATTTTGACTAATTGATGGCGCAGTTTGAGATTCTCCCGCATCCGCTCCCGCCGCAGATCGAGATAACGATAGCGCAGTCGTAATTCCTCTTTCACGGTTTCTGTATCAGCGCTGGAAACTTGAAAGGGGAGTTGGCGATGAACGGCATTTAAGATTTCAATCCGATCGGCATAAATTTCAATTTCCCCCGTGGGCAACTTGGGGTTGAGGGACTCCACCGGTCGCAAACTGACCCGACCCGTCACCTGCACCACATACTCATTGCGCAGTTGTTCCGCATTGTGGCAAGAGTCTGGTGTACGCTCTGGATCGCTCACAATTTGCACCGTACCACTACGATCGCGGAGATCAATAAAAATAACGCCACCATGATCTCGACGGCGATCGACCCAACCACAGAGGGTAACCGTCTCGTCCACATGACTGGCGCGTAACTGACCGCAATAATAACTTCTCATAAAAACAAATCGTAAGCTTGTACCCTATAGGCTTTGAATCGGGGCTTTTTAATCGTATCAGGCTTTAAGGCCACAATGAAAAAGCATACCCCCCATCCCACGCTCTCAAAACGTTTCAGGGCAATATGCTTCAGCGTAACAAAGAATGAACTAAAGCTTGGCTCTATTCTTCGAGATCCTTCCGGCTGGGAGTACGGGAGGGATCGCTGGAAAGGAAACCAAATACAAATAGGGCAACAAAAAATGCCACAACGATATAAACGCTAATTTTTAGTGCAACCATTTTAAAAAAGTCTCCAACAGGTTAAGGCGATCGGCGAAGGACTTGCCCCTCTAGACCTAGGTCTCCTCATCATACCCAAAAGTGGTATATGCGCGAAGAAAATTTATGAGATGCTGGAGAGCCCTTTTGGGACAAATTCTCCGGGAACGATCGCCTCAAGGGGGGATCGTTCATTCCGCCAGAAGCCAATCTCCATCGTCTGCAGCGGGAATCTCTGCCTGCCGAGGCGGGCGTAGCGCTAAAACGACCTGTCCGCACACCGTCAGTTCCGGCAAAATGCCCACCGGATCTTGGGGAAGCCATTCTAAAAGCGATTGTCCAGAACGCTCCACCCAGAAAAAGCGGTCAGCCTGCCAGTCTCGCTGTTGAAGATCAACAATGACCAAAACCGCATCCGCCTCCTGCAACCCTAAATCCTGACTCAGGGTTCCCAAATGGGGGAGATCTGCCACCTGAGCCAAGAGGGCCACAGGAAACCGACACTCCTGAATAACCGACCATCCCGGCACCGCAACATACCCCCCTGCAGCAAGGGCATAAACAGAAAAACCACTGTCCACCTGGGGACAAAGGGGAACAGTCCCCTCCGGCACTCGGCTGGAGGGAAGTTGCCCCAGTAAGGGCAGAATCAGGGGAGCCCCTTCCTCCGCATTGAGACGATAGAAGGGCCAGCGAGGGGGAACCTGCTGCGGCTGCGGGGCCCAATCTAGCAATAAGCTTTGCAACTGTTGGCGGGCTTCGGGAGAATGCACCATTTGTAGTCCTTGAGCCACCAAACGGGAACGATCCTGTAAGTCCGATCGCTCCCGAGCCCAACGCCAATATTGGTAAGCCAGGGCATCCCCCGGATGATCGCTAAAGCCGGGGGGCCGATCCTGCAATTGTTGAAACTCTCGATAGGCTTTGGCCAGGGTACGAGCTTGCTCGGAGTCAAATTGGCGCTGTTGCGCGAAGGTGGCTACTTTCAGGCGCTGAGGCGGGGTTAAGCTGCGAAATTCGTAGAGGAGATCGCTACCTCGATGTTGAAAATAGGCTTGCACACTGGGCTCTACCCCCAAGGGCAGGATAGATTCATAGACCTGAGCCGCGACCATCACCTGATTCTGCTGCACCGGTTCCAGTCCCGTTTCTTCAAAAATCTTGACCGAGGTATAGCCCGATCGCTGTAGTTGTTGACAGGCCTTACCCCAATCCACCCAGGTTTGCTCTTTGCGGCGCAGACAGTGGAGTAGGGCTTGACAGGTTTCTGGATCGAGGGCGGAAGTAGGAGTCGCAAAGCCGAGAAAGGCGGGGGGCGTGGAATCGGTCATAGAATTTGAGAATGGGGTAAAGGGCTATCAACTTAAGGTGGAAGAGGCGGAAGAGTGCGGCACGCTTCCCTTAAATTTTTTCGCTTTCAGTGGAATTTCAGTGGAACGCCGGATAAAGGGTTGTAGGTTTGAATAATCTACCGTGCTTAGGGCACCTCAATTCATGGTGGGAGTTAGCACAACTTGGCAATTCCAATCCTCAAGAATAAGGCTAGACTTTTGCTGGGCAGCTTGGATATCAGTAGCAGACTTAGGCTGAAACTGCTGCCTCAAGCCCGCATAGACTAAACCCAAGTCTTCCCGGAGATTCACCAGAACTTTTTCATAACTAAAATCTTGCGGGTCTACGGTGGGCACGGCATAGGGTAGCACTTCAAATCCATAGCTTTGAAAGACGAGGGAAGCCCGCACTAAATGAGCCCGATCGCTGACTAAAATAATTTTTTGGATCCCTTTGGGACTCAGTAACAGAGAGGTAAATTCCGCATTTTCTATTGTAGATTGAGAGCACCGTTCTCCCTGAATCTGAGCAGCGGGGATGCCGCCATCCGCCAAGACCGTCGTAATTTCAACCGCATCATTCATACCACTGACAAAAATATCCAGATCTGGCTGTTCATCCCAGAGATAAAAAGCTCCTTCAATGCGTGTAGACCGATGTTGAAGGCCCCGCCCCAGGATAACGATCGCGTCTGCTGACTCCCCAGCATATTCAGTGAACAGGAAGCGCAGCAGAAGCATCATGGGTACCTCGATCCAGAGGGGAGAGAGGATCACCAGTAGCAAGAGAAGAACCAAGAAGGAGAATAGATGCTTTTGGAGAAACTTCATGAGACTAACGCTAGACTACACATTCTCAGCCCTGAAAATGGGCTTTCCCCCTTAAGTGGGTCGCCTAAAAAGGCGCGGGAAATTAACTATCTGTCGTGTTTTGACCACTATCTGTCGTGCGAATAAAACTGGAATCTCCCAGATAATTAGTCATCCGTTCATGAATCTTGGCTTTGACCCGCTGAAACTCATTCCGCAACAAATCTTTGCTCAGATTGGGAGAGGCCACGGAGGGCTGAGCGTGAGCCATAAAGAGCCATTGTTTGACTTGTGAGCATTGGAGTTCTTCGATCGTCGTGCGAATGACATAGGGGGGGCGAGATGGTTTTTCTAGGGCAAATAGGAGAATATAATATTCACCTTGGGATCCTAATAAGTTAGCCAGATCAATATTCTGAGTGAGTTTCAAATCTAAATAAGAATTGAGCCAACGTGGCCCATTATTCCCATGACATTGGCGATTATACAGAGCCGTCATCCAGAGCAGCATCGGGTGAGGACTTTGAACACAGAGAAAACTACGGTAGAGACGATTATAAAGCTCATTCATTCGTAGTTTTTCAATCTCTTCCTGCTCTAACATCGTCCACAGAGTCGGAAACGGTCCTGAACTACTCGGCACGACTTGGGGGAAAACAATCCGGGCGATCGGTTTGTCTTCTGGCCAACGCTGTAAGCGGCAAATTTCGTCCGGAGTCGAGTGTTTGGCCTTGGATTCAGTACCCCGCTCCGCAGAAACCGGAATTTTCGAGAGGGTGCCCTGAATGCGCTGACTCAGTTGACGGTTTGTGTCATAACGCTCGTTTAAAGGATCGAGAACTTGCAACAAATCCACAACCTTTTGGGGACGCTCTTCCGGCTTTTTGGCTAAACAGGACTGAATTAAGGACTCTAAAGCCTCCGGAATCTGTAGCTGGGGCGCAACCTCTTGAAACGATCGAGGGGCTTGAAAGTGATGGGTTTTGTACCAAGCTCCAAAGGAATGACTCTCCGGTTGAAAGGGCATCTTTGACGTTAACATCTGAAACATCATGATGCCTAAGCTATAAATATCTGATCGCTGATCAATATTTTTGCCTTCCATTTGTTCTGGAGAAGCATAGGCCAAAGTCCCCATAAAGGTCTTGGTGCCCCCTTCATCCATCTGGAACTGGGAAATGCCGAAGTCCAACAATTTCACTAATTCCCCCATGCTTTCATCCGGGCTCACTAAGACGTTATTCGGCTTAATGTCGCGGTGAATGACAGGGTAACTTCTGTCTTGCACCAAAATCCCCTCATGAGCATATTTCAGCCCCAAACAAATTTGCCGAGTCACATGCAAAAAACGGGGCAGGTGCAAGGGATTGCCGTGAATAATGGATCCCAAACTTTCACCCTGGAGGTACTCCATGACATAGAAGGGGACATCATCTTCCGAAACGCCAAAATCTGTCACCCGAACAATATGAATAGTTTTTTGACCTAACTGGGCACAGGTGCGAGCTTCATTAAAAAACTGGTCTCGCATTTTATCGTTCAGTAGGGTGCTGGATAAAAATTTTACCGCAACTTCTCCTCCCAATAAAACATGGCGGGCCAAATAAACCCGCCCCATGGCCCCCTTGCCAATTAACTCTAAGAGTTCGTAACGATTATCGAGCAAACGCCCCACATTGGGATCTGGTGAAGCCATACTAACTTGTGCATTGGACAAGATTTTCCTAGTGTACAGCAAGAGGCAGGTAGATTCTAGGTTAGAATGCAGAGACGCTGCTGTGATCTAGATTTTTAGAGAACCTTATGAGTACCGCCGGTCTAAAAAAGCCTGAACCGATTAATACCTCGTTACCCATTGTCAGACTACTACATAGTTATATTCGACACAAACAACCCGTAGAAGTCTAGATTGTAACCGGAGAAGTGTTCTCCGGCTTGTTGTCTTGGTTGGATGCCAATGGCATTTGTCTCAAGGTAGACGATCGTCCCTTCCTGATCTGGTATGCAGCACTAAGTTATATTAAACCCATCGGTGAACCTCAAGCCTAGTGCAGCGTCAATGCTAAAAATTAGGGTTAATAGGAGAGATAAGGTACCCTGTATAGAGCAAGGAGGAGTCCCATGCAGAAAAAATATATTGTGCGTCTGAACGACGAGGAACGGCATCATCTCCGAACTGTGATCAAGAAACTCAAGGGCAGCAGCCAAAAAGTGCGTCGT
>JBEAPM010000204.1:0-9513 GCA_041164445.1 Cyanobacteriota bacterium | reverse complement strand
CCTTTAGTCCCGATGGCAGCTTGCTGGCCACCGCCAGTGGTGATAATACCGCTAGAATTTGGCACTTAGATGGCAACTTGGAAAAGGTATTGGAGGGGCATCAAGCGGCGGTTATGGGGGTCAAATTTAGTCCCGATGGTCAGTGGATTGCGACCCATAGTGTCGATCGCACCGTTCGGATTTGGACGATCGCGGGTCAGCCTCAGTACACTTTAGAGGGCCATCGGGCCCAGATTTGGGATATGGGCTTTAGTAGTGATAGCCGTTTTATTGCCACCGCTAGTGCTGATAAAACCGTTAAGCTGTGGACGATTCGGGGGGAACTGCTCAAAACCTTGAACGGGCATACGGCGGGGGTGCGCAGTGTGGCCTTTAGTCCCGATGGCACTCAGGTGGTGTCCGGGGGGGATGATCAGGTGGGGATTCTGTGGAATTTGAACCAGATTTTGCCCTTAGATGAGCTAACGGCAGCCTGTCAATGGGTAGAGGATTATCTCCAAACCAATGTTGAGTTTCAGGAACGGCAGCCACAACGCTCACTCTGTACGTCCTAAAAACCGCTCCACCAAAACGATCGCTACAATATCATCCACGGGACGGGGAGGCTGCCGCAGCCCTTGCGGAATCAGCTTTTGCCAAAAGGAGGGCGGATAAAATTCCCAGTAGCGCGATCGGGCTTCCAAGGAGGAATAACGCTCATCCACCCTGACAATCGTGACGGTGCGGGGTAGGGTTTGCTCTAGGGTTTTCTGCCAAGTTTTAGAGTGGGTTTGATCCCCTAAAATGAGATAATCCAGCGTCCACTGTTCACAAAGCTCTGTCAATGTTGAGCAGACTTGATCCGTGAGAACTACTTGATGCCAATGCACTCGCTTGTGAGCATCAACGATCGCTAAACCACATTTGTCTTTACCGGGGTCAAAGCCGAGGTGGAGGGGCGGGGTTACTACGGAAGATAATTTGATCATTTTCTAGGGCCAGAAAGGCTAAACGAAGGGGACCAACCGTATAGGCGGGTTCGGAAGCGATCGCTTGAATCACCAAGGGACGATCGTAAAGGGAAACTTGGGTTAAAAACCCCACTAAACTCTCAATCGGAATTTCAATATTATCGTTGACAATCCCCGCCTGACGAGACCGAAACTGCGCGGCGGATAACAGTAAGTTAAGCCGATCCCGGAGTTCACTTGTATTGATGCTCGTGGGATCGATCGCAGTACTAGCAATCACTTGTCCTGCGGGGAAAATGACTCGGTTGAGGGAAACATCCGTAAAGACCAGAACTGAGCTTTCACCGGTAATATAATTGCCCGCCGAGAGTACCCGCACCACATAGGGTTGACCATCACTTAAGGTTTCAATCAAGCGATCGACTTCCGCTTGGGGAATTTGAATCACCACATCGTTCTCGGCACCCGTGCCCGGCAACGTTTTCCGCTGAGCCACTTGATTCGCTTGGCGCAGTAGTAAGTCCACTCGTTCCTCTGCTTCACTGCGGGTATTCACTTGCAACAACTGCGCCGCCAGGACTTCCCCCCGGGCCAAGACCACCCGCCGTTCCCGCAGTAAGAGCAAATCCTGTTCTAAATCAACGATCGCTTCATCCAAAAAACGTTGTTGTGCCTCCAGATCCTGGAGACGAACGGTACCTTCAGCAATTACGGTTTCCTGTTGTTGAAGTTCTCGATCGCGCTCCTGAATTTGTTGCCGAACCTGATCCCGTTGCTGTACCAGTTCCCGACGATCGCCTTCGAGACGTTCCACCTCCGAGCGGAGCCGATCGGCTTTGCCCACCACATCATCTAGAACCTCTGCGGTTGCCTGTTGTTCTGCTTGAGCTTCTTTTAAGAATTGATTAATCTCATTCAAACGATTTTGGGCAGCCACCCGATCGCGCCGTGCCTGATCCCGTTCTTCCTCAATCCGTTCTTTCTCCGCTTGGGCTGCCTCTAAGTCTGTGCGGGCATCCGTTAAGCGGTTTTGAATTTTTTCTAGCTCAAACACCCCGGTACGGAGAGAATCGCTAGCGGCAAAGAGAATACCCAGGGTTGTGGCCGAAATGCAGCCCCCCGTGAGGATGGTAATCAAAACCGCCGTATCCCGAGGGCGTAGGTTAAACCAACTGAGGCGGGCTTTACCGACCTTATAGCCTAGCCGATCGCCAACCGTAGCAATGACCCCTCCCAAAAGGAGAACAGAAATGATTAAAAGGTATCCTGCCATTCGTTTCGTGAGTCCGGGACTGAGGCCTGCTCGTCTATCCTAACCTGCTCGGGTCAGAACCTTGGCGTAGGTTACCATACCGCAGGAAAGACCTATTGAGCCAGAAAAATCGAAATAAAATTGGGACTAGCGGTTGTAGATCTCTCCAGCCGAATTTCATATTTTCCCTCGGAATCTTGTTTAATAATGGACTGAATCTGATCGGCTACCTGCTTTTCGGACTCTGGATCATAGCGAAGCACAAACCCAGTTGCTCCCCATTGGGACATTGTTTCTGCTTGAATTTCAGATCTTTGAACCACAAACGGAGGAACATTAGTTGATGTAGTTTGATCTTTAAGAGTAGAAAATATATCATTCGCAACCGTTTGAAATTCGGAAGTATAACGAATTTTAATTGTATATCCGGCTAAAAAATCAGATATACTTTGCCCAATTTCTTGGGTTTGAAAAGATTGATTTTGATTTTCTTGTAACTGCTGCTGAATAGTTTCTAATTCTGCTCTCTTATCTTTGAGAAGGTCACTAACCTCATTAAATTCAAGTCTAGTTCGATCCAGGACTTCCTGTTGTGTTTTTAGGTCTTTCTCTGTGCCTTGTAGTTCTTGTTTCTTCTCTTCAAGCTGGGTCTGCTTTAAAGAGACTTGGGTACTCAGATAACCCAGGTAAAGCATAGCTAGCAATACTGAGAACAAGGTGAGCATATTGATTCTCACCAGTCTTTGTTTAGCTTTTTGTTCTGATGCTTCAATCTTAGATTTTATTGCTTCTATTTTTTCATAACTGGAAGTCATGTTTGATCGTCTCCTTCTTATATACAGAACTTATATACAGAATTTTTCTGCTAAGTCTATGACAATGGGCTGTAATTTCTCTTGATCTTGACTGGAGAAAGAGATGTATAAGGTTTTTAATTCCTGTAGTCTTTCTAACTTTTCTTGTTTTTCATTTAACTTGGTTTTCTGCCGTCTAAAAAGACAAATAGGAGGCACCGCTAGAACAGCAATAACGGGTGAACAGGAAATAGAGACTTTAAAGATTTGTTCATTGGGATAGATTAAACCGCTGGCGATTGCGACGATCGCAATGAAACTACTGGGAACAGCTAACAAGGTCTTCAGATAGGCTTCAAATTTTTGTAATTCAGTTATTCCTTCTTGATATGCTTTGCCACGAACTTGGAGCAACCAGTCTAATAATTTTTGATAAGGATCAGAACTGTCTGAAGATACTTTGAGTTGTGCAGTGAGATCAGTCTTCTGGGGAAGGTTGAGAGCCGATCGCTTTTGCTCGACTAATAACGTTTCTCTTTCAATTTCATAGGTTTGAATTTCTGCTTTTAGATCTCCTATTCGTTGACGTAAACGCACTTTATCTTCTGCAGGAGCCGTTATTAAGGCATTTTCCGTCCCGCTCAGTTGCTCCTGCAACCGTGTGATGTTCTTTTCTACCTGTGCCAAACGATCGACTGCCATAGAGAAGCGGATTTTTGGAGAGACACACTTTGTTCTAAAATGAACTTAAAAATACGTTAATTTTATCATGTCTAGTCCTGAAACGATCGCTATATTACTTGTTGAAGATGATACGGTAAATGGCCAACTGTTCCAGATGATGCTGGAAAGACTGGGGTATCAGGTCGATTTGGCAGAAAATGGTCAAGAAGCCTTAAATAAGCTGTCCCGTAAATCCTACCGTCTCATTTTAATGGACTGTCAGATGCCCATTTTAGATGGATACGCCACAACCCAAGCCCTGCGATCGCAAGACCAGTATCGAGACCTGATCATTATTGGCTTAACCGCCTATGCCATGACGGAAGATCGGGAGCGCTGTCTGGAGGTTGGCATGAATGATTATTTAACGAAGCCCCTGAAAATGGCTGATCTCAGTACGACGCTGCAAAAGTGGCTAGCGTAAGTTAGGGTTGACCGAGATTGTGCCTCAGAAGATCTCCTACTCCCGACTTGGGGGCTTGCTGAAACTCCGTTGGCTACAGCCCCCCTGCTATCCAAGGTCTTAGCTAAAATAAGTAAAGATTTTCTTTTGGCACTTGCAGAAATTTCAGGTTAGTGCTCAAATAGAGATCCTGAAATGACGGGGGGCGTGGCGGAATGGTAGACGCTGCGGACTTAAAATCCGTTGACCGTTAAAGGTCGTGAGGGTTCAAGTCCCTCCGCCCCCATCTCTAACTCTGTAGGCTACCAACTTAAGATGGAAGAGTGCGTTACTCTTCCCTTAAATTTTTTCGCTTTCAGTGGAAAGCCCTTCTCTGTTTATAACCGTGCCTGAATCTGGGGTAATCTGCCAGGAAAAATGGTGCGAATCACTCCGGGTAATTTGGTTATGTGTGGCGCGTGGTCGGTCTAGTTGCCTGCGACAATCACTATTCTTGCGTGGGGACTAGGGGTTGTCATCAATTCAGTCTAGAACCCTGACGGTATTGATCTATGCTTACTGCAACGGTATCAAAAAGTGAAGTTTGGACGGATGAAGCCTTTATGGCTCTCCCTCAAGACGGACATCGCTATGAAATCGTCAATGGGGAATTAGTGAATAGGGGAAATGCGGGGGCCTTGCATGGCAACATTGCCGTTATTCTCAGTTCGGCGCTATTTGCCATCGTCCATGCTCAAAAACTGGGCGTTTTGTTTGACTCCAGTACTGCCTTTAAGATGAAAAATGGCAACAAACGTTCTCCTGATATTTCTTTTTTTGCTAAAGCACGTTTGCAAGGGATGACTGAATTGCCCATGGGATTTTTGGAGGGTGCTCCAGATCTGGCGGTGGAAATTCTGTCGTCCGGCAACACCGTGGAGGAAATGCACGACAAACTCGTGGAATACTTTGAGAGTGGTACCCGTTTAGCGTGGATTATTCACCCGAACGAGAACTATGTTTTAGTTTATCGTTGCCCCCAGGAACCCGATCGATTACTAAAGTCGGTAGATGCTTTAGACGGAGAAGAGGTGATTCCAGGGTTTGTCTTTCCCGTAGCGGATCTCTTCCAAAGACTTTGGTTTTAATCGCAAACCATCCAACCCTCTGATCCTGTAAACCTATGCCCCGTCGATCGCGATCAACTTCAGCAGTGGATCCATCCGTTCAGCAACAGCCTTCAGGGGATGCTCAAATTCAGCGTCCGGCCATGGAGGTGTTATACCGGGATGAGTTGGTCCAACTGGCCCAGTTAGAGCCTCAAGCACCCCGCCCCCAGGGTTGGCAGTTACCCCCCTCCGCTGTCCTCACTTTTATTCTCGGAGATGAAGCCCTGGGAATTAGTCCTAAGTTTGTGGGCAGTCGTCGTTTTTTAGAACGTTGTATAGTGGCTTTAGCCACCAATCGCGGGCTGATGCTGATTGGGGAACCGGGCACGGCAAAAAGCTATTTAAGTGAATTACTGGCGGCGGCCATTAGTGGCGATTCTACTTTAACCATTCAGGGCAGTGCAGGCACCTCGGAAGATCAAATTCGCTATTCCTGGAATTATGCGTTGTTGCTAGCGGAAGGGCCCAGTGAACGATCGTTAGTGCCAGCCCCTTTATACCGAGGGATGCAGGGGGGAAAGATTGTCCGCTTTGAAGAAATTACCCGTTGCCCCCTAGAAATTCAAGATTTACTCCTCTCCATCCTCAGCGATCGGGTGATGATGATTGCCGAACTGCCGGAAGCGGAAGACCGTAGTCTCTATGCCAAAGTGGGCTTTAATGTCATTGCCACCGCCAATACCCGCGATCGAGGGGTCAATGAAATGAGTGCTGCCCTCAAACGTCGCTTTAACTTTGAAACCGTACAGCCCATTGCAGACATCCGGCAGGAAATGGCCTTAGTGCAGCAACAATCCGATCGCTTACTGGAACAATCGGGTATTCCCCTCACCCTGCCCCTGGATTTAACGGAAGTTTTAGTGACCACCTTTCGTGAACTCCGATCGGGTCAAACTTTAGAGGGGCAAACCTTAGAACCCCTTTCCACCGTCATGAGTACCGCAGAAGCGGTATCCGTGGGGTATGCGGCGGGTCTACATAGCTACTACTATCCTGCCCCAGGACAACCCCACATTACCGCCGATCGCATTCTCCAAAACCTCTGGGGCGCTGCCCTCAAAGAATCAGAAGAAGATCGCAAACGCCTCCGTCACTATTTCCATCAAGTGGTTAAAGCACGATCGGCTCAACACTGGAAAGCTTTTTACCAAGCTTTTGAGGAGCTAGGGAATGCCGAGTCGTAAGGCTGCTGTCCCCAAATTGTCAGCAAATCTCAACGATCGTCTTAGTCCTGCCCTAGTGCTGCTCAATTCCATTTAAACTATAAAGTGAATAGTCTTTCCGGTTGGGAATGCTCTCATGGACTGTAGCAACGTTCAATTTCTGATCCACAACAGCACCATAGGCGCAAGCTACTACGGTGATCCAATCAAACATCTCGACCCCCCCATTGATCTCGAGCAACTGCAGACCCTCCTGCAAATCACTGCTTTTTGGGCCCAGACTCGAACGATCGAGGATTTAGCCCTCGCCCTCAGTAATAGTGATCCGGTGGTTACCGCTAATCTGGGCGATCGTTTGGTAGGCTTTTCCCGCGCCACCTCAGACTGCATTTACCGCGCTACGATTTGGGACGTTGTAGTCCATCCGGAGTTTCAAGGCTCTGGAATTGGCCGGAAACTAGTGGAAACGGTGCTCACCCATCCTCGGGTCAGTAGCGTTGAGCGGGTTTACTTGATGACTACTCATAAACAACGCTTTTACGAACGCATTGGCTTTGAAGTGAACGAAACGACAACAATGGTCCTACACAACCATCCTGTGGAAGTGACCTGCGCCCTCTTCGAGCAGGAGTTTGCGAGTGCCCACGAATATTCTTCGGAGTATTCCTAATCAGGCTGTTGCTGCGGATCTGCATTGAGACTCCAGGGGTTGAGGCGGAAGCCTTAGACGGTAGGGGCAAGGCTACCTTAGGACTCGGTTAAGAGACCGGCCGCGTAACGAGGTAAGGTCACGGTAAATACGGTGCCTTTGCCGGGCTGACTCTGGACGCTAATCTGACCTTGATGTAAATCTAAACACCCTTTGACTACGGATAAGCCGAGGCCGGTTCCCGATCGCTCTCCCACATTTTGACCCCGATGGAAGGGCTCAAATAGCTGCTGTTTATCCTCTGGTAAAATGCCGATGCCGAAATCTTTGACGGTCAAGAAAATTTCATCGATCGTGAGTAATAAGATCACTTCAACAGGCGTTTTATCTTTTGAATATTTAACGGCGTTACTAATGAGATTTAAGACGATTTGGCGCAATAGTTTACTGTCTAGATCCCCTTCCTGACCTTGACTAAGGTTATGGGGTAATATTTGAAACTGGAGGGGATGCTCTCCATGACTAATATGCATATCGTTGATGAGTTGAGAGAGCAAATTAATAATATCAACTCGTTTGGGTTGAAAACTAAGTTGACCGGCATTGACTCGGTTCAGTACTAAAATATCTTCTAATAATTGAGACGTATGTTGGATATAGGTTTCGATCGTTTCTAAATGTTGTTTCTTTTTATCGTCTGAAAGTTTATCGGCAAAGCTTTTGAGGATACTGGCGGAGGAGGAGATGACGGATAAGGGCGTGCGAAATTCATGGGACATGGTTGTAATCAATCGAGATCGGATTTCATTGATTTCTCTTTGTTTTTGTAAGGCAAACTTCATATTAATTTCAGCGGATTTCCGATCGCTAATATCAATTAAAACTCCATCCCAATTGAGAGGCTGATTTGATGCTTCTTCACCGCTATTTTTTTCTAAGGTCTCTTCACCAACATCTACCCGCTGAGCACTCCAACGTAACCACCGATAAGTCCCATCCTGATGCAAAAAACGGCCATCCCAAAGCCAGGGCTTTTTTGTTTTGAGTACCTTTTCCTTTGACTGCTCAAATTTCTTTTGATCTTCAGGATGAATTCGAGCTACAAGCACTTGAGCATTGGTCTCGATACTTTTGGGGTTTAAGCCTAATAAATCAGTGATATTATCGCTCATATAAAGTACTCTCATTTGGGCATCAGAGGAGAGACTGACGGTGTAGACCGCCCCTGGGACATTTTGGATCAGACGCTTAAATTCAAGTTGGCTTTGCTGCCAGCGCTGAGTTTGTTCTTTGACCCGCGCTTCCAAGGCTTGATTTAAATGCTCTAGAGCCTGTTCCACTTTGAGGCGATTGAGTTCTGCCCCTGCCCGAGCTGCAAAAATCTTGAGAATACGCTGGGCCTGCTCACCATTCCTTAAGGGTCGATCGTTGAGGATGCAGAGGGTTCCTACCACTTCTCCTTGGGCATTTTTTAAGGGAGTGCCCAGATAAGTATTCACGCCTAAGGGCTTTAGAAGTTGGCAGTTCCGTTCCTCCCCCATCTGGGGTACATATAAGCATTCCTGGGTGTTCAAGACCTTAGAACATCCGGGTGCGGAGGTTACAGCATAGTCAATGTTGGGTTGAATTTTGCCATTGGCCCAAAAGGCCAGGGTATAAAATCGATCCTCCCGGAGATCGTTAATCATGGCATACTCAACTCCCAGGCTGATGGCCAAGTATTGTACTAAGGCATTAAAGAAGTCTTGACCGGTGACACTGGCTGTTCCTAAAAAGAGGTTTTCCAGGGTTTCCTGAGCTTCGATGAGTTCGGTAATATCGGTGGCAACGCCAATTAGTCCTTGAACTTTGCCCCGATCGTTTTCCACTAGAGCAATGCGGCAATCGTAAACACAGTCTTTCACCCGCTCCACCCAATGCTGCGGTCGGCCGTCTAGACCCTCCCGAATTGCAGCGATCGTTTCGGGGTAAGCTTTGTACTCCTCAAAGACAGACCGTCCAACGTTTTCTCCAGGACTTAGCCCCAGGCGCTCAAGCCCCCGCCCTTCCGAGAAGAGAAAATAACCATCTTTGTCCAAGGCATAAACAATGACCGGCGCATTATTGATCACAGCTTGCAAGCGAGTGTTACTGCGGAATAAAGCGGCTTCTGTTTCTTTTTGCTGGGTAATATCCCGGCCTACGCCATAGACCTGCCCTTCCTGAAAATCAAGGACTAAACTCCAACTCACCCAACAAACTTGCCGATCTCGATTGAGCAGGCACAGTTTAGTTTTTAAGGTTGTTGCTTGCTGTTGTCTTCCTTGCTCTAGGTAATGTTGAAAGAGAACGCTCTCCTGTAGGGGTAAATAATCTTGAAAGCGGTTACCCCGGAGTTGTTCAGCCGTCCATCCCGTCAGCTTTTCTACGGCTGGATTGACCTCATGAATGC
>JBEAPM010000203.1:0-3025 GCA_041164445.1 Cyanobacteriota bacterium | reverse complement strand
ATATCCTGGAGCCAACGAGTAGGCACGGAGGGCTTATGAATGGGATCTACTGTCGGATTGCGGATCCCGTCCAAGGTTAAGGCAGAGACATCCAGGGCCGGTGTTAACAACCATTCCTGTTCCATCTCTCCTTGGGAGCCCAGACTAAAAAATTGACCATCAAAATCCGATTGCAGATAGAGAATGGGTAAACACCAATAGAAGTATTGGGCCCCATAGGAAGACAATAACCCTTGGCGGGCCCGGCAGAGACTCAGATCAATGGGATACCCTAACTTGAGATTGCGATAAAATAGGCGTGTGAGGGTCAGCGCAACCCGATCGGGGATTTGTTCTGCCATGGCTAGCACCGCCGGTAACCCCGACTTCACTAAAATATCCGCCAAACTAGACTTGCGTTCCGGTAGATCAATCAGAGGAGCCGGATCTCCATAGTGACCTCGGCAAGAATTCAGCAGCGCTAAAGAGATCTGATTATTGCGTAGGAGACCCGCCAAATCTTCTCCCGGTAAGCGTTCCGTTAACCCTGTGTGGCGGTTGACCAAGTGAAGTGCCCCGGGACTACTGTGCCCTGCAAAGTGAAAAATATGATATTGCCCTTGTTCGAGAACCTGGGTTAACTGCTCTCGCCCGGGTTGTTCCAAAATTTGTAATTCAATGGAGAGTTGATGGCGATTTTGATCCACAGCACAGGTTTGTAACTCTTGCTGCAAGAGTAAAGCTTCTTGTTTTAGGGCTAGTTGGGCCTGATCCTCCGGCGTTGCCAGCACCATTAAAATCCGAAGGGGTTGGCAATGATCGGTTGTGCTAGTTTGGGCTGAAAAGTGGCGGTTCAGCGGCCCAAAATTGGGTTGATACCGGGAAAAAATAACCGATTGTGCCGTGGCGAGGGGGCGATGCTCGTCGTGCAGAATTTCCCAAGGTAAATGTTGTAAGCGCTGGGGATAATCCTTATCATCTTTGACCCCTAAGCGTAACCGTAAAATTTGTCCTCGGTTTTGAGCAATGCCTTGGGCAATGTCCCAGCTTTGCTTGAGACTCCCTTGAAATAAAGCTTGATAGAGACTTTTCCCTAAAACCGTGGGATCCATCGATCGCTGAGTTGAGTAGGGTTCTCTTAAAATTTCTTGAAGCATCTCTAGCCAATCGGCAATGGGCCATTGGTATCGTTCCTCGGCGAGGGGAGTTCCCATCGATCCCCGTTCGATCCGAGCAAAGACTTCATCGGCTCCAAGAGCAGTAATCCTTAAGTGAAATTCCTGAGTCACGGTGACGGCACTCCTGCATACTATAGGCTGCGGCACTAAGGTAAAGAGGGGACTGCTGGCGCGTCCCCCTTGAGGATAGTTCTTCTAGCTGACTTTTACATTGCCAGACCTCTAGATTCAGGATTATTCTCAAAAAGGGTCGCAACTTGAGACCAGAGCAGGGATGCTCCGCGCCCGTCAAAATTTTCCGCTGTAAGCGGAAAGCCCTCAAAAATGGCAGATAGACTGAATTTAAGCCTACGGATTTCAGCCGTAAAGGCGAGTTAACCATGCAGGACTCTAAACAGCGCCTCAAAATTGGGGTGTCATTTTTCGTTTTCACCCTCATTGTGGCCACCCTCGGGTATGTGTGCTTTGGTTGGACGACCCTAGAAGCAGTATATATGGTCATTATTACCATTTTTGGGGTGGGGTATGGTGAAGTTCGTCCCTTGAATACCCCCCTAGAAAAGATTTTTACTATCTTGGTCATTCTAGCGGGAACCACGTCAGCGGTTTACATTGTGGGAGGTTTTGTACAAATGGTCACGGAGGGTGAAATCCATCGGGTCTTAGATACCCAACAGCGGCAGCGACAAATTGCTAACTTGAGTAATCACACGATTATTTGTGGCTTTGGACGGATGGGCCAGGTTTTGGCCAAACAACTCCATGAGGCAGGGGAAACCTTTGCCATTATTGACCATCACCCCCAGCAGGTCACGATCGCTTCAGAACTAGGCTATTTAGCCCATTGCGGTGATGCCACCCGCGAAGAGCAATTACAAACCTTATGTATTATGCGGGCAAAAACCTTGGCGACAGTCCTGCCGGAAGATGCCACGAATGTCTTTATTACCCTAACCGCTCGGGAATTGAACCCAGACCTCTTAATTTTAGCCCGAGGCGAAATTCCCGAAACGGAGCGAAAACTTAAACTAGCCGGAGCCGATCAAGTCATTCTTCCCCTCACGGTTGGGGCGGTGCAAATGGCAGATTTGATTACCCACGCTAACCGTCGTGATTTTTTAAACCATCCCGATGAACGGAGATTTTTGAACGAGCTATTAGCTACGGTGGAAGTGCAAATGGATGAATTAACCGTGCCTGGCGATTCCCCTGCGATCGGTAGAACCATTATGGAAATGGAAGTTCGCAGTAAGGGAGCCTTTATTGTCATTGCCCTGCGCCGTTGCGATGGCAGTACCATTCTCCATCCTCATCCCTCCCAAATTCTCACGGACAATGACACGATGATTGTCATTGGTCACCAAGGGGAAATTCCCCGCTTTGCCGAGCGGTATCAGTTCAAACGGAAACAGTTACGGCGCTTAACTTAACGGGACCATCAGAATTGGTCACCTCGAAAAGTTCAACGTTGATGTCTATTGCTACACAGCAGTAATTTGCTCCGCTTGTCGTGAAGGCTTTAGCCCTCAAAAAGGTTAGGCTGAATGCCGCTCAACCGATCGTTAGCAAAACTTAGATTGCTTGCTCCCCTATATTTGGAGGAATGCTGGGAGAACGTTTTTTACGACGCTGGCGAATTTCTTTGGCTTTAGCTTGCATCTCGTAGAAGAAGTCTGATTCTGTAATTTCACGAACAGATTGTTGACGTTTACTTTCATCAATTTGAATTTCGAGTTGTTGTACCTGGCGCTTAAGACTTTCTTCACGAGCATAAACTTGACGTGCCATATCTTGGAAAACCTGTGCAAGTTTGCCTAATTCATCCGTGCGCTTTGCTGGTTTATCCAAAATTTCCGTCGCAAACTGAC
>JBEAPM010000202.1:0-3302 GCA_041164445.1 Cyanobacteriota bacterium | reverse complement strand
AATTTTCCACGCTAAGGTTGCCAAAATTTAAGCCCTTCTGTATATTTATAAATGCCTGATCCTCAGTAGCTCAGCGGTAGAGCGGTCGACTGTTAATCGATTGGTCGCAGGTTCGAATCCTGCCTGGGGAGTTTTACAACTATCTTTCTTTGCAAACTGCGATTTAGTTTCCCTTTTCCAAGAGGATTTGCCGTTGTTTTTCAAGCCACTCAATGGCGCGGTTCCAGGCCCACCAGGGATCGGGATCGCCCCATTCCGCTTGGCAGCGTTGACTGCTCCAATATTCGATATGCCCCCCCTGTTCCGTCAAGCAAAGATCTAGTTTTTCATGACCATCACAGATCGCTTTGAGGAGGGGAACCAAGGCAGGATCAAATAAGGGATCATGGGCTGCATAGAGAATCCAGGTGGGTTTGTCCAGATCTCCTAACCAAGGTAAGGGGGAACTGGCGTGGTAATACTCTTCTACGGTGGCAAACCCTAAACGAGAGATCACTAATTCCTGGTCAAAGCTCCAAATACTGGTCGCCCGCTCTACCGCCGCCGCATCCAGGCTTTCGGGGTATCGTTCCCGAATCTCGATCGCTAGCTGACGCAACCCCCTCGTAATCGATTGCTCAATGTATCGTCCCCAAAACGATCGCACTAAATAGGTTAGCGATCGTTGTGAATCTAAATTAGGGCACACCACCACGCCCCCAGCGATCGTGTCTGGAGCTAACCCTAAGGACTCTAGCAAACTGAGATCCTGAGCATACTTCACCCCCCACAGTGCCAATTGCCCGCCCAGGGAATACCCTGAGAACCAAAACGGCGGCGGACAGCCTAAAGCTAAAGCCTGAGCAGCAACATGGACAAAATCTAGCCCCTCGTATAACCCATCGGAGGTCAATGTGGGGGACTGTTTTGCGGTTTCACCGTGGGCCCGCCAATCCAGTAAGACCACCCCATATCCTGCGTGGAGAGCCTTATCCGCAAACACCTGCAAATTACCCTGATCCCGCAGATTACCGGTAATCCCATAGGTGGCAATCACCGTCCCCTTCGGGGTTTCCGTGGCTGGGTTCGGAATCTGATACAACCCATACAGGGGCACCTGCTCCGCCCCCAGAAAGAGATGATCCCGAAAAGAATCTAAAAAGCGTGGATGCTCTCGTAACCATCTAGATTGATATCCCCAAGCCACCGCAAGCGTTAGCATAAGGGGGTTTTGTAAGAGAAGGGGAGGGCGATAGACTTTCATTAATAGGTAAAAACCTCTATAATCTTTATTGTAATCTTCCTTAAAGATTCTCAAGGATTTGCAAATATTTGCAACTCGTCTTAACTTTAAGGACAGTCAAGTCCACTTTAGCTGAGCTAAGCGGTTATGCCGCTGTGGCTTAGTCTCGCTCCTGCCTCTTCTCACCGAAGGAACGTCCGAATCTTTCACTCGGTTATTAAATCTAATGAAGCCACGCATCCTAATCATTGATGATGACCCAGCGATCGTTGAGCTAGTTGCCGTCAACCTAGAGATGGCTGGCTACGATGTCAGTTGTGCAGAAGATGGGGTTAAAGCCCAAGCTCTTGCTGTGCAGTTACTCCCAGATCTAATCATGCTGGATCTAATGCTGCCCCGTGTCGATGGCTTTACCGTCTGTCAGCGCATTCGCAGGGATGAGCGTACCGCGGATATTCCCATTTTGATGCTAACGGCGTTGGGACAGACCCAAGACAAGGTCGATGGCTTTAATGCCGGTGCCGATGACTATCTCACGAAGCCCTTTGAATTAGAAGAAATGCTAGCGCGGGTTCGAGCGTTACTTCGCCGTACCGATCGTATTCCCCAGGCTGCCAAGCATACAGAAATTTTGAATTACGGGCCGATGACTCTCATTCCAGAGCGCTTTGAAGCTATCTGGTTTGGCAAAACGGTAAAGCTGACCCATCTGGAGTTTGAGTTACTACACTGTTTACTACAGCGTCACGGTCAAACCGTCCCCCCTGGCCAAATTCTCACAGAGGTCTGGGGATACGATCCTGATGATGACATTGAAACCATCCGGGTTCATGTGCGTCACCTCCGCACCAAATTGGAACCAGATCCCCGCCATCCCAAATACATTAAAACGGTGTATGGAGCTGGCTATTGCTTGGAACTCCCCAGTTCCCCAGAGGAGGCAGAGTCTCCATCCCTTGCTTCTCAGTCGAACCATTAGAGAGAACGATCGTTCTCAATCAGCAATGAACTGAAGCGGTAGAGTGTTCTTAGACTACGGTCAGGAAACTCTACCGCTTTTTTACGGGCGTGAACTCTCCTCTTGATTAGGCCTCATCACCCTCATCCAAAAAAGAGGGTTTCTACTGAAAGCGCAAAACTTTAAGGGAAGAGTGCCGCACTCTGCCGCCTTCAGTTGGTCGCCGCAAAAGACACCTCAATTCATTGTGGCGATGAAATGCCTATGCCCCAAAGGTAGTAGCTTGAAAACTCCTGGAAACCTGGAAACAAAAGGTACCTCCCCAAACATCTATTGGAGAAGTACCTTCTGAAGCATTTGCTAGTGATCAATTTAAAGTGGAAGGATGCACTCCACCTTATCCTTTCGCTATCACGACTGAACTACCACCAGCCACCAGAACCCAGATCGATTCTGGGGCAAGGAAAAGGAAAGAAAAAGAATCCATAGGAAGACGTTCCCACTTCAGGGGAGGAAAAGCTCTCTGCAGATCGGGCAGATTCCATACCCAGAGTTAAGGTACCCATTCCGACTAATAATGCAGTAGCTACGGTTAATGAAACTTTGTTTAGCATGAGTCAACGCCTTTTGGAAAGTGAAGGAAAAAAAATCGTTAGGTCATATTCAGTATCAAAATTAATCTAACAATTTCTTTTTTTTTGGTCAACCTATTATCTAGCCTTTAACCAAAAATTCATTTTACCTAGGGATTTTCATGCACGTAAGTATCTTCTCGTAATTATTTTTTCGTAAGCCATATCAATTATTTTATGGCACCCTATTTTGAATTTTTCGAGATGCCTCTTAAAATAGTGAGCTAAACTGGGAATTAAGGAAGTTTCAGAGAAAGAGGCAAAGAAGATGTCTCAGCGTAAAGCTAGAGGAGTTGCCGGGGATAAGACGATCTGTCTTCCTATTGATGAGGGAGTCAACTATGACGAGTTGGTTTCAGACGCTCTCAAATAGCATTGCCCCTCGATCTTAATTTTCCTGTTAACCCCTGATGCACAAGATCGTATTTTAGGCTATGAATAATGGATGACAGACGATCGTTTTTGAGGGCGATCGTTTCAGTTATTAATG
>JBEAPM010000201.1:0-5401 GCA_041164445.1 Cyanobacteriota bacterium | reverse complement strand
CCCACTCGATCGCTACAATACCAGGTTCCACTTCTATGCCTTGCCAATAGGACTCCACTTGTAACCCTTGGACAGCCGCAGGAGTCTCTAAGCGATAGAGATCAAAATGGTAAAGGGAAACTCGACCTTCGGGATACTCGTTCAGCAGAATAAAGGTTGGGCTCACCACGGCTTCGAGAATGCCCAAACCTTGGGCTAACCCCTGAACAAAGGTCGTTTTCCCGGCACCTAAATTCCCCTGCAACAACAACACCGATCCGGCAGGCAGTACCTGTCCCAACTTGGCACCGAAGCACTGGGTTGCTTCAGCATTGGGAAGCGCAATTTTGTGGTTCAACATGAATAGTGATCAATCTAGAGATTAGAGATCAATCTAGCGGGTGTCTTATGCCGGGATCGCGTCAGGCTCTAGGACACATACGGCAGATCCTTCGGGCGTGGAGGCCACTAAAATGTCATCTCCTCGCTGGCTCAATTTTTTGACCATATCAATGACGACTTCTGGATCTTGCTCTACTTTGAAGACACTGTAATAGTGATTGTTAAAGGCAACGGCAGACAAAACTTGATCAAGATCGGGAACAGAAATTTTGCTGAGTGGCACGTTTTCGGGAAGCTTGAGAAAGGTGGTCGGGTATGACGAAACGTCGGTTTTGGCAACAAATTCACCTTTAGGGACAGCATTAGCTTCCCGTACCCAGAGAAAGTATCCTTTTTGATTATTGGTTAAGGCCACATCGGTAATATGGGACGGAGAGGTCGGATCACTCAGGGTATACAGCACTTTGAGGGCTTGACTACTGGAAGACAGGCGACGGCGAAAGCCGTAGTAGGCTTGGTTGATCGCGATCGCACTCATGGATTCTCCATCGGGTAAGCGAACATGACAGGTTTGATATTCGGAACGATCGCTAAGAAGCCAACAACTTAAGGCATCGGAGGGAGTAATGGTCATAGCAGTCAGGAAAAAGCTGAATGAGGGTGGGGCGCAAAGAGACCCTAGTGTAGCACTTTAGGCAGTAAGCTCTGCGCAAGAAAGCTTACGGGCCGGGAGCCACGCTCGATCAATTGTGGCGGGCGGCTGCCCGCCACAATCCCTATTTTTCCGTGGGTACGGCAAAATTTGTAATTTTTCGAGGTGCCTAGTTTCAAGAGTTTCAAGCGGGAGGAGGTTTAACGTGGCTTAAAGCCTCTCACTTAAAACCTATACACTTAAGCACCTGCGGCTTCGGGAAGATCGCCTAAACGTTGAGAGGTGTAGCCAATCCCCCGCACGGTAATAATTAATTCAGGATTACGAGGGTCATTTTCCAGTTTAGACCGCAGCCGGGCAACGTACACATCTACTACCCGCAAATCTGCAGTGCGACGGGGAGGATAGCCCCACAGTTCTTGCAAAATATGGGCGCGGGGCACGGTTTCGCCAGGGTTGCGAAAGAGCATTTCCAAGAGGCTAAATTCGGTATAGGTCAGGGAGACGCGCTTACTGTCCCGAAAGACTTGACGGCGATTGGTATCAATTTCAATGCGACCAATTTTGATGACACCTTGAGTGCTAGTGGGAGGCTGAAAGTTGTCTTCCACTCGGCGCAAAATAGTTTGGATGCGGGCTTCCAGTTCCTTGGGGGAAAAGGGCTTGGGCAGGTAGTCGTCTGCGCCCAAATCTAATCCGGTAATCCGATCGGCGATCGTGCCGAGGGCGGAGAGCATAATAATGGGAATATCCGAGTTTTTACGGAGTTCTCGGCAGACCCCATAGCCATCCAGCTTAGGCAACATAATGTCTAAGACAATCAGGTTAGGACACTCCCGTTCGTAGACTTCTAGGGCTTCTTCACCATCCGAGGCGACCACTACCTCATACCCAGCCATCGATAAGCGGGTGGTTAAGATCCGTCGCACCGCCGCTTCGTCATCCACAACTAGGATTTTGGCCAAGTAAGTATTTTCATCATTTTTTTTATAAGTATTCATGGAGGATTGGGGAAAAGTACAAATTTTTGATAAAAAAATGTTTCAGTTCTTCCCCAATTGTAACAATAGGGGGGCACTTGTTAAAAAATCTTTACTTCATTAAGCGTTTGATACGGGCGAGCAACTCCCGATCGTTAAAGGGTTTGGTCAGGTAATCACTGGCCCCTGCCGCAAAGGCCTCCTCTAAGTGTTCAACGGAGCCGAGTCCCGTAAGCATAATGATCGGTATATTTCGGTAGGAATGGCTTTCCCGTAACGCTTTGAGCAGCATCAGTCCGGTCATGCCGGGCAGGAGAATATCCAGCAGCACTAAATCAAAGTCTTCGGTCTGGGCGAGCTTCAGGGCTACTTGGCCGTTATTGAGGCAGGTAACCTGAAAGCCTCCCTTGCGGAGAACATAACGAATGTATCGGGTCATGTCTAAGTCATCTTCCACCACCAGAATGCGATCGGGTTGATGATTTGGGGACTTACCTTCTAGGCAAATCCGATCGCGCCCGGATTCCTTAGCCTGATAGAGCAATCCATCCGCTCGTTCTACGGCATGGGTCAGTTTTTCGTCGGGGTTCACTTCCACCACCCCACAGGAAAAAGTCACTTTAATCAGGGGATGCTCCGGAGTGCCAAAGGTTTCTTGACGCAGGATATTTTGCAGCTTTTGAATGGCCGTCTCAGCACGATAAGCGCTGGTGTTGGGGAACAGGATAATAAACTCTTCTCCACCCCAGCGCGCCACTACGTCAATTTTGCGTAACCGCTGGGTGAGTAGTTTGCTTAATCCTAATAAAACCTCGTCCCCCACTTTATGACCGTAGGTATCATTGACGTTTTTAAAGCGATCGAGATCCAGGAACCCGAGGGAGAGGGGCATTCCAGTACGGGCAGCCAAATCAGCATGGCGTTCAAATTCGGTAATGAAAGAAGCTCGATTAAAAAGACCCGTTAAGGGATCCGTTTGCATCGCTCGAATCAGATTCTGTTGACGTTCAATAATGCCCGTGAGGGAAAAGGCAAGCAGTTCCAGGTTAACGGGTTTCTCAAAAAAGAGATCGGCTCCCAAACTCAGGCATTCCAGCTTGTCATCCAGGGTCTGAATTACGGAAACGATCGCTACGGGAATGGTGGCGGTGGAGGGGGTGTTACGGATTTGGGAGAGCAGTTCCCGGCCATCTTCTTGGGAGAGGAGCAAATCTAAAATAACGGCATCCACACAGGTATGGGTCAGGATGCTTTTGGCCTGATCAATGGAATCAGCGGAGATAATTTTCCAGTTAGGATTATAGATATGAAAGGCTTCCTGGAGCAGCAGGACTTGATCGATGTCATCTTCTACCACCAACAACTGGAGGACCTTATGAAATTTAGCTGAAACAAAATCTTGATTGGGGGCCAGTTTTTCTAAAACCGCTAAAAGCTCTTCGATGGCAATGGGCAGTTGAGACTTTGGAGCCTGTTTGAGGAGGGCTGCTTTTTGGGAGATTTCTTCAAACCCGTAGCTTGCCCCTGAGCCTTGCAATTGATGGGCAAAACGCCGTAATTCCCCTTCACTTTTGCTATCTCCCGTCTCCCACCGTTGCCCCAAGGTTTTCAGGGTGGCAATTTTTGCCCAAAAGGTTTTACGGTAGGTGTCCTGCAGGCGGGATTGGGCTTGTTCAAGGCGGCTCATGGGATCTACCTGCGGCATGTTGAGAATGAAGGATTAAAGGCAGAATACTTTGAAAAGCTTGTTCGAGGCTCTCGCCTTTGCTGACGACCTGCTGGGCTTTGTCATTGAGTTTAGCGCGTTCTTGAGGTGTCAATTCCTTGGCACTACAAATAATAACGGGTAAGTCTAGATATTGCGGTTGGCGACGTAACTGATCAATAAAGCTAAATCCATCCAGTACGGGCATCATTAAATCCAAGAGGACTAAATCGGGGCGTTGAGTCTCGATCGCTTTTAAGCCTTCCTGGCCATTGGCAGCACAGGTGATGTTGAGTCCCCACTCTTCTAGGATTGCACTGAGTAGTTCGCGGGAGGTGGGATCATCATCCACAATCAGTACGGTGGAAGAGTGGGGGCTATTGTGCGGATCCATATAGGTTTGAATTAAATCGGACAGGGCTTGAGGATTGACGGGTTTATCTAGAATTTCCACCGCCCCCACTAGGCTAGCCCGGTTTTCTTCGCCAATAATGCTACACACCACCACGGGAATATTCCGGAGTTCCGGATCTTCCCGGAGAATGCGTAAAACTTCAAACCCATTGACCCCCGGCATACACAGATCCAGGGTGATTAAGGTCGGGCGAATACTGCGGGCCAGTTCAATCCCCCGATCGCCGGAACTCACGCCAATGACGCGACAGCCTAAGTCTTGGGCATAACGCTCTAGGAGTGTCCGTGCATCGGCATCATCGTCAATCACCAGGATGGTGGCCTCACTCGCCACGGCGGTATTGGCTTGGAGTGCGGCGAGGAGGGGACTGGGGTGAAGCGATCGGTATTGGGAACGGTGCGGAGTCCGGTGCTGTAGGGGAGGTGCTTCCTGCTGCAGGCGAATGGAAAAGGTGGAGCCTTCTCCCACTCGACTAGCCACCTCAATCATCCAACCCTGGGCACGACACATGGACTGGGAGATGGGCAACCCTAAGCCGGTGCCTCCATAGCGCCGTGAAGTACTATCATCCGCTTGACGAAAGGCTTCAAAAATCAGGTCTAGTTTATCGGCAGGAATGCCAATGCCGGAGTCTGACACATTGATGCGCAGGGGGGTTGCACCATCCTGCGCCAACACGAGGCTCACTTCCACCACGCCTTTTTCCGTAAATTTGATGGCATTGCCGAGTAAGTTCAGCAGGACTTGCTGGGTTCGCCGCCGATCGCCTAAAACGGTCTTAACGGGGTGATCGGGCAACACCGCTTGCAAGGTGAGTTGGTCACTGTGGGGAGCGTTGTCTAAGGAGTCCACCACATCTTGCAGCAGGGCGCAGAGATCGAGGGGGTCTTCGCTAAACTCCAGACGATCCGCTTCTATTTTGGAGAGATCTAATACGTCATTGAGCAGGGACAACAAATGTTTGCCATTCACCAAAATGCGATCGAGATATTGGAGATCTTGGTCTCGCAGGTTTGCGGCTTTATTTTTGAGCAAGAGGTTGGTAAACCCGATCACGGAATTGAGGGGAGTGCGCAGTTCGTGGCTCATGTTGGCCAAAAAGACACTTTTGGAGGTATTGGCTTCTTCTGCCTGATGTTTGGCCAGTTCTAATTCCCGGGCCGCCTGTTTTTGTTCCGTCACGTCCCGCGCACTGGCAATAATCATCTCGTGGTGATCATCCGGTACCGCTGCGCTCCAGGCTAACCAACGATCGTCTCCCGTTTGGGTGCGATAGCGGCATTCAAAACAAATCCCCTGATGGGCAAAATCCGACTGCTTGAGGGTTG
>JBEAPM010000200.1:0-5128 GCA_041164445.1 Cyanobacteriota bacterium | reverse complement strand
AGGAGAATCGGCAATATGGTAGTTCGTCAGCATCGCTATAGCTAAAGAAGAGTTTGCCCAACGGGGCGATCGTTGGTATGAAACCCAGATCCGCGAAAAAGTTGAATCGCAGGAAGACGGCGAAGAGGGACAGTACTGCGGCCAGGCGGCAGCATATACGCTCCCCCATCAATAGCCGGGGGGCGGGAGCAAGGGCAGCCGAACTCCCGCCCCCCGCCAGGGCGGAACCCGACGATCCCTTATTCCGGCGGGTTTTGTTCTGTATCATCCGCCAGTTTACCGGGGTGTACCTCGATCGTTTGGGGGATGCCTTGGCGCTGGACTTCGATCCGAATGGTTCCACCTACTCGGCTGTCTTCAACCCGCTGCTGTAGCTTTTCCGCCTCATCCACGGTTTCGCCGTCCACTTTGTGAATCACATCCCCTGCCCGCAACCCCGCTTCAGCGGCCGGGGAGTTGGGAACCACTCTGACAATCAGAATGCCCTGATCTTCATTGACACTCAGCCCACTATTGGGATCATTATTAATTTCTGCCCTTAACTCGGGGGTGAGGGTGACCATTTGAATACCCAGGTAAGGATGGACTACTTTTCCTTGCGTGACTAATTGTTGGGCAATGTGTTGAATGGTGTTACTGGGAATGGCAAACCCGACGCTTTGAGCATCCTGAATAATGGCCGTGTTCATGCCAATCACTTCACCGGCTTGATTGAGCAATGGTCCACCGGAGTTGCCCGGGTTAATGGCGGCATCGGTTTGAATGAACTGAACCCGTTGGTTGGGGGAGCCCACCTGGCCACTGCTCCGTCCAGTTTGGCTAATAATGCCTACGGTGACGGTGTTATCCAGTCCCAGGGGATTCCCGATCGCGATCGCCCATTCTCCCGGTTGTAGCTGATCAGAATCCGCCAGACTTACGGTGGGCAGGTTCTCAGCTTCCACTTTAACCACCGCTATATCCGTTACGGGATCTGAACCCATCACCTTGCCTTCAAAGCTACGGCCATCTTTTAGGGTGACTTTCACCGTATCTGCGCCATCAATAACGTGGGCATTGGTGATAATTTGCCCATGGGAATCGGTAATAAAGCCGGAGCCAATGCCATGCTGAATCTGCTCCGAAGGTTGGGGCATCGCATTGCCAAAAAAGTGTTGGAAGAAGGGATCATTAAACAGATCGGGCACAGGAGAGGATTCTACGGTGCGGGTTGCGTCAATGCGGACGACGGCGGGCCCGACTTGCTGAACCACACTGGTAATGAAGTTGGGGTTCGCGGCGGTTAGGGCAGCACTGGTGTGAGGAGCGATCGCTGTAGGAGAGGTGGAAGGTGGACTCGCAATGGCCAGATTAGAGCCAGATCCAGGCAAACCCAAGGCGGCGAGGGGAGACTGAGGATTCCAGGCCAGATAACTGCCCCCCATTCCCAAACCTGCCCCCAGCAGTAGCAGGACAAGGGTGCCTCGAAGCTGCTGAAATGTCCGGAGTTTTTTGTCCACCCCTTCAGGGGAGGAAGACGGCTCCAGTTCCATGACTTCGGGGTGAAGGTTAGACATTGAGTTAGACCGTTGAGTATTCATAAAGAAAAGCCTGATGGGACAGGATTGACTGTGTACTGACGGTAATAACTGTAACGAACGGATATAACAGTCCTGTGACAGGAGGATGACAACCCTATCGCAGTAGGCTGATCCGTCCCCGGGTACCCCCTTAAGGCGAGAGAGTGCGGCGTTCTCTCACTCGCTAATTTTTTTCGTTTTCAGCGGAAAGCCCAAATCCCTAAGTACTGGGTAGGAAAAAGAAAAAGGTACTCCACTGACCCCACTGGCTTTCTACCCCAATTTGTCCCCCTTGCAGTTCCACGAGCCGCTTGGTAATAGCCAGTCCAATGCCCGTCCCCTTCCGCTGGCTCTGCCGATCCTCAGCGGAGCGCCAAAACCGTTCAAACACATGGGGTAAATCCTCCGTTGCAATGCCGATCCCCGTATCGATCACCGCAATCCACACCTGAGCTTTCTCACTCCAGGCTTTTAAGGTAATCGCCCCTTGGGGAGTATGCTGAATGGCATTGCCCATTAGGTTCACCAGGATCTGTTCTAAGCGATCGGGATCCGCCAGTACCGTTGGCAAGGAGGGGGCACAGTCCAGTACTAGTTCTACTTCATCTTCCATAATTTGCTGGGCAAAGCGTTGAATCAGGGTCTGGAAGAGGGGTTGGATCTCCACCGCCGTTAAATTAAGGGTGAGGTGTCCCGCCTCCGCCTTGGATAGTTCCTGTAAGTCATTCACCAGCCGTTCTAAACGCTTTGTTTCCCGCAGGAGTAACTCGTAAATCTCCACATCCAGTTCTATCTGTTGGGTGGCTAACGCTTCTAAATACCCCCGAATTACGGTTAAGGGGGTGCGGAGTTCGTGGGTCAATTCACCAATTAACGCCCGTCGTCGTAGTTCCACATTTTCCAAACTGCTGGCCATGCGGTTAAAGCTCCGAGCCAGCCGCGCTAGTTCGGGAATCTCACTGTTGGGTACAGGCGTATTAAAATTGCCGATCGTAAATTGGTGGGCAATCCGTTCCATCTGGGTGAGGGGGCGAGTGATGCGTCGAGTGAGCCAGTAGCTCAGCCCTGCTGCCGTGAGGGTTCCCACTGCTAGAGCGAGAAGACTACTGCTGCGCCAAGCCGTCGCAAACCCTTGAAACACCACTAAACGGGTCGATCGCAAAATCAGACCCGCATATTCCAACTCCTGTAAATGTCCGACAAAAAAATGTTGGGAAGCCGCATTACTGATGACCACAAAGCTCACCAACCCCACCGTCATGACCAGCAGATGAGACATCAACAGATGAGCCTGTAATCCGATTTTCACCGCCTAAACTCCTTGATCCTCAAACTTGTAGCCTACCCCAGTTACGGTCTTAATAAAGATCGGTTGTGCCGGATCCGGTTCAATTTTCTTGCGTAGCCGGGCAACATGGGTATCCACGACCCGTTCATCACCATAGAAATCGTTGCCCCAAACGCGATCAATCAGTTGACTACGACTCCAAGCACGACCGGGATACCGAACAAAGGTAGACAAGAGTTCAAACTCCAGGGTGGTCAAATTCAGTTCCTCCGGCTCTTGCCCCCCTAGAGTGCGCTGGGCAGTATGCTGATCGAGATTGACGGTAAAATGGGGCGTTTGGTAGATCTGCAGAGGACTTTGTTGCCGGAGGCTTCGCCGTAATAATGCCCGCACCCGTGCCACCAGTTCCAAAGGGCTAAAGGGCTTGACTAGATAATCGTCCGCGCCGGTAGATAAGCCCACAACCCGATCGATCTCCTCCCCTTTGGCAGTGAGCATCAGGATATAGGGATCCTTGGCCAGGGCTTGCTGGCGCACTCGGGTACACACCTCTAAGCCATCGAGACCCGGCAATCCCAAATCGAGAATGATTAAATCGGGTTGATGAGCCGAGACCCCCTGCAGTGCCTGGACTCCATCTCGATAGTGAGCACAAGTAAACCCTTCTTTCTCTAGCAGTTGGATAAGCAGATGGGCAATGTCTACCTCATCTTCTACGATTAAAATTGTTTTGTTCATAAACTCTCCTTTGCCGCTTTTGGTGAAACAAAATATATCGTTTAATCCAATCAAGATAATTCTGCTCCGTACTGTAGGTATAGTGTTTGGTTCGCAACACATCTCTCACCTGTTCCAGTAGTTTTTTGGGCTTAGCAATTTCAGGCATAGCTATTGTTTCAGCACTAGACATATCCATCAACCATAATTTAGAGTTCAAGCGTACCACAGCCTGTATCCTAAGATCCTGGATTCGGTAGCTAAATCTGCATTGAGCAACTATACACCTCAAGGTTTTGTCAAAAGTCCTAGCTGCCAAAGGCTTTCAGCCTGTGATTAAGTTTCTATAGTCACAAGTCCGTAAAAAATCCCTATTCAGGCGGCTAGAGCTACATTTTGTGACCATACCGCCCTAATGAACTGACGCTCTAAGGACGAGAATCCCTTACTGTATCGGGGATCCCTGGATTCCGCATGTTAAATTCTGTAACAAGTTTTTGTGGTTTTCTTCCCTGAGGGGATAGGGATGATATTGTTTTGTCTAAGTAGGGTTAGCAATGAGATTAGAAGCGATCGACTCCCCTTGGAGTTCTGGCTACTTAGATTTCAGAGCGAGTCCTACATATAGTTGTACTGCTCTTGTTTGCGGTTGTGACGGTATTTAGAGGTTGTCTGTGGGATTTTAAGTATTATCAAGTTGGGTAACGTCTAAAGATAGCAGTACAGACATTCTCTAAAATCCTTGCTAAGTTGAATGGGCAAATAGGCATCCCCTTGATAAGAAGGGGACTTTTATAACGAGAAGGATTAATCAGATAGAATGGAAGCCTCACCAGCTAGAGTCATACAGTATTTCAACGGGGAGAAGCAGAACCTCATTCCCCTCTTTCAGCGTCCTTACACTTGGACTGACGGTCACTGGCAAGCTCTCTGGGATGACTTAATGGTGCAGTATGAAGTAGGAGATGCTGGTACACACTTTATGGGGGCGATCGTCTCTGTCCCAGCAAGAAGTGTTCCTGTAGGGGTAAGTAAATATCTCATCATTGATGGACAACAACGTCTTACAACTATATCCATACTTCTTTGTGTTTTACGTGATTGTCTTGATTCAAATTCAGCCTCACGGATACAAGAAGTTTACCTAACCAATCGTTTCCGTGATCCAGAAGATACTTTAAAGTTTGTCCCAACGCAGGCAGATCGAGACGTATATCGTGCCATTGCTCTTGATCGGCAAGTTCCTTCTAACAATAAAGATGTTCGGATGGCTGCTGCATATCATTTTTTTAAAAATAAATTATCTAAAGATAGTGACTTTAATGATCAGCCCATAGATCCAACCAAAGTTCTAATTACCTTGGAGCAATGCCTTCAAGTTGTAATGATCAACCTGGGTGATGACGACGATCCGTATTTGATTTTTGAAAGCTTGAATTTTAAGGGAGAGCCACGGGAGCATCCCACTTTCGTGAAAACAGGGGTAAGGGGTGATAATAGGAGGGTAGCTCTGAGGAGATTGAGCCATGTCCCCCGAAGACCAAGCACGACTGGAAGCTTGCAC
>JBEAPM010000199.1:0-4021 GCA_041164445.1 Cyanobacteriota bacterium | reverse complement strand
TGCGCGAGGGATTTTCCTTCGTGCATTGGTTGATACGCCTTGGTTGAGAAATCATCTCAACTTATGTATTCGTGGGACAAATGCGAACCTTGTTAGTGTTTGTTAGCGAAAAAGTATCGGATGTGGACATTAGCGACATTAGCGATCGCTCATCAGGTGGCGAAATGGATGCAGCAGCAGCAGATCCGGGTTAAAGCGGGCTATCTTTCGGGGCTGGTGAAGGAAGCCATGGATTTGCTGAAAACCCCCATCGAAGTGGACTTTGAAGCAGAAGCTTCCCTGGGTCTGGGCCCCTTTAGCCTGGGCAAAGTGACCGCCAAAACCAAGGAAAGCCCCCGGCCCGCAGTCAGTTGCGCCAATTCCTGGAATTTCGTACCGATGGGTTAATTGCTGCCATTAATGAAGAGTTGCTGGCTCCTGTGAATCAGATCCTCAGCGATCGGGGTGAAGCAGGGCTGGTGATTATCATTGACGGTCTAGATCGCATCCAAAACAACACGATCGCTAAGGGCAAGACCTGGGCAGAGCAAATTTTTGTGACCCGAGGCAACCAACTCAGCGGGCTGAAGTGCCATGTGGTCTACACTATTCCCCTGGTCTTGCTCTTTTCCAATGCCTACCAGGATCTGAAACAACGCTTGGGGGGTGGCAATGCGCCGGTTTGTCTGCCTATGGTGCCGGTGCAACGCAAGGATGGCAGTGCGGATGTCGCGGGACTGGCGCAGTTACGGCAGATGGTTTTAGCGCGAGCCTTTCCCCAACTGTCGGACACGGAACGGTTGGAACGAGTGGGCGACCTCTTTGAATATGGTCTAGAGGATCTGGATCATCTCTGTTGCCAGAGCGGTGGCCATGCCCGAAACTTGATGAGTCTGGTCTTTGCCTGTTTGATCAGGAGAACCCTTGACAAAGAGAATATGTCATACTACAAATGTAGTATGACAAGTATGCATAACAGCAGCGAGACAGCCACCGCTCAGTAAAGCGGTCTGAGCAGATTAGTGAGGACATTAGCCATGACGTTCAAGATATTCAGCCTGGTGATAATCTTGCCTAGGTAGAGTTGCCTGTAGTAGGTGCGTCAACTGCGCGACCATTATGCGCGAGTAGTTTAACCGCGTAAAACACCTTTTTAAGGAGATGTGGGTTCGAGTCCCACCTTGTTTAACCTTGATTCATGTTCTTGCCTTTTGGGCCGAAGAGTTGAGGGTTATCGCACCAGGGGGGTGTTGGTTGCTAGGCTTTGTTCTAGTCAGCCAATAGTCCCTTCAATAGGGCTACACTGTACGACCTTAAAGATTCAAAAGCGATCACGACTAAAATATGGGGCGGATAGCTCAATCGGTAGAGCAGTTATCCTTGTTCATCCCTTGCCTACGCGGGCCGAAGAGTGAGGGTTATCGTTTGCAACACGACAGGTTGCAGGTTCGAGTCCTGCTCCGCTCCACCAAATTACAGTATCAGCCGCATCTCCAGGGTGCGGTAGTGGCGGATAGCTCAGTGGTAGAGCACCAAAAACATCCTTGATGCATCCCTTGCCCCTTGGGCCGAAGTATTGAGGGTTATCGGCTGTTAACCGGGATGTCGTGGGTTCAAATCCCACTCCGCCAGTGGGCCGTAGGAGGTCATTATGACGTACCAATTTTTTACTCGACAAAAGTCGGCAACTCCCCAAAACCAACCCCTGCCCGGCCGGGAGGCTGAAATGATTCAGGGACGTTCCGGTGGCTGGATGTTCCAGGCAGATCTCTGGGCCATCCTGCGGCGTTGCCTGCTCATTGGCACTGCCCAAAGTACCTACTACGCCGGTAAGCGAGAATTGACGGAAGAGTTTATCGAAACCCTCAAGCAAGGGATTGAGATCGATCCGGAGCGGGTTGCCACTGAGATTCTCTATGCCAGTGATGGACGATCGATCAACAACAGTGCGCCTCTCTTTGCCCTGGTTTTACTCTCCATGGGCACTGATCCCAAGGCAAAAACCGCTTTCCGGGAAATCTTTCCCCAGGTAGTCCGCACCGCCAGTCACTTTTACGAGTGGCTGAGTTACACCAAGTCTCTGCGAGGCTTTGGCAAAATTGTGCGGGAGGCGGGACGCACTTGGTTGGGGCGTGAAGATGTCAAGGGGTTAGCCTATCAATTGCTGAAGTATCAACAACGGCAAGGCTTTTCCCACCGGGATGTCCTGCGCCTGTTTCACCTGAAACCCCCAAGCCGCGATCACGATCGTCTCTTTGAGTGGGTAACTCAAGGCTGGAACGAGTTGCCAGCGGAAATTCCTTCTGCTGCCTTAGCTCAAATCTGGTGGTACGAATGGTTAAAGCGGAACCCTGACCAAACCCATCGAGCGATCGTTGAGGGACACTTGACCCATGAAATGGCCGCCCCCGTGGGCAAAATGGATCAGCAAGCGTGGCAACTCCTGTTCAACGAAATGCCCATTGGTGCGCTACTCCGCAACCTGGGTTCCCTGACCCAATTGGGCGTATTGCGGGCAGATGAACCGGCTAATTTGCAACGAGTTCAATCCCTCTTGAGCAGCCGTAGCCATCTGCGTAAAGGCCGCATCCATCCCATCGATGTGCTCAAAGCCTTAAAGACTTACCAATCCGGTGGTCACTTGGGGCGGAGTCAAAAGACTTGGACTCCGGTACCTCGGATTGTGGACTGTCTAGAACAGGCCCTGGAACTCTCCTTTGAGGTGGTGCAACCCACCGGCAAGGTTTTCCTCCATGCGGTGGATGTGTCCGGTTCAATGTCCTACACCACCGTGAGTTCCATTGGCTTAACCTGCTGCGAAATTGCTACGACCATGGCACTGGTAACCGCCAAAGCTGAACAGAACTATGTCATTCGGGGCTTTTCCACCGAATTTCGTGACCTGAACATTTCTCGTCGTGATACCTTTAGTTCTGCTTTGCGCAAGGCTAATCATCAGAACTTTGGAGGCACTGACGCATCCGTTGCCTACGACTGGATGCTCAAACAACGCTTCCACGCCGACGTGATCTGCTTCTGGACAGATAACGAAAGCTGGGCCGGACGCAAGCATCCCAGCAAAGCCTTAGAAGGCTATCGCCGTCGGGTAAACCCCAACGCAAAAGCGGTGTATATCACCCTTGCGCCTTACCAAATCACATTGGTCGATCCTCAAGACTCCCAGTCTTGGGATTTGGCGGGCTTTGACCCCGGCACCCCTCGGCTCATCCAGATGATCGCTCAGGGTGAGGTGTAGCTTGCAAGGCGCTATTGAAACCTGATCGCTCTTTCCCGTTACGGGCTTTCCACGGAAAGGGAAAAATGTCATGGAAGCGTGCAGTGCTCCGTGCCGCACGCTTCCGCCTTAAGTTGTTCGCCCAGTTTACGGAGAGCGCGATCGGTTTACGGGAAAGCGCTTAAACCCTTGAGGAGCCAATGGAAACGATCGCTACAGAAATTTTAGTCGTAGGGGGTGGCGTGGGGGGAACCTGTGCCGCCCTTCAGGCCGCGCGGCGCGGTGCCCAAGTGGTTCTGGTCAGTGAATATCCCTGGCTGGGGGGAATGCTGACCAGTGCTGGCGTATCGGTACCCGATGGTAACGAGTTAGAAGCTTGGCAAACGGGGCTATGGGGCGCATTTCTCCGATCGCTGTGCCAGCAGCAACCGGGGGGACTACACCACAGTTGGGTCAGTTTTTTTAGCTATCACCCCGCGATCGGGGCGGCAATTTTTACCCAGTGGGTGGCAGCATTGCCGAATTTAACTTGGATTGTCGGTGGCGCACCGCTAGCCGTACTTCGAGAAGGCGATCGGATTCTGGGGGTGCAGTTTGCAGCCTATGAAGTGCGAGCGCAGCTTACCTTAGATGGGACTGAACTCGGGGATTTGTTAGCCCTCGGGGAGGTTCCCCATCGCTGGGGTTGGGAAGCCCAGGAACAGTGGCAAGAGCCCAGCGCTCCCCCCCAGAGAGACTTAGAGCAGGATCCCTTTTACTGCCAATATCCCGTCCAAGCCCCTACTTGGGTTGTGGTTTTGCAGGATT
>JBEAPM010000198.1:0-4792 GCA_041164445.1 Cyanobacteriota bacterium | reverse complement strand
GAGTGTCAACTGTCTCACGCTACTCCTAGCACCCCCCCAGTAGCCCCTGAGAGTGCAGCCGAGGACGCTCCCCCCCCCAGCGAAGTTACTCCTCCTCCAACCTCTACGCCCCCTTCAGGTCGTCCTGTTCCGGCTCAAGATCCTCGGGTTTTGGTTTCAGAAGTACAGGTACGCGGAGTAGAAGGGAATCCTCAAGCCAATCTTTTGCGGGAAACCGTTTATAACGCAATTCAAACCAGGGCCGGGGAACCGACAACCCGTCAAGTCCTGGAGGAAGACTTGAATGCGATCTTCGCCACAGGCTATTTCAGTAACGTTGAGTTTTTACCGGAAGACACGTCCCTCGGTGTACGGATTACATTTTTGGTCACGCCAAACCCAATTTTGAGCCGGGTTCAAGTTTCAGAAGGCACTAGGGTGTTGCCTCCCACTTTAGTAGAGGACAACTTTAGTCCCTTGTATGGACAACTCCTTAACTTTAAGGATTTACAGGATGGTATTCAGGCGATCAACCAGTGGTACCAAGAAAATGGGTATGTTTTAGGCCAGGTGGTGGATGCCAGCCAAGTTAGCGAGGATGGAGTTGTCACCCTAACGATCGCAGAGGGGGAAGTCTCCCAGGTTGATGTACGGTTTGTGGATGAGACGGGGGCAGAAGTTGAGGGTAAAACCAAGCCCTACATCATCACCCGAGAATTTTCTTTAAAACCCGGAGATGTTTTTAACCGCAATCAGGCGGAGAGCGATCTACAGCGCGTCTTTGGCTTAGGTATTTTTGAAGATGTCCAACTGTCTCTGGATCCTGCTCCCGACGATCCGCGCCAAGTGGTTGTCATTGCCAATGTTACAGAAGGACGCACCGGCTCCATTGGGGCTGGGGCAGGTCTCAGTTCTTCTACCGGACTTTTTGGCTCCATTAGTTACCAACAACAAAATCTGCGGGGTCGTAATTACACCCTGGGTACCGATATAACTCTGGGTACCGATGCCCTCTTGTTTAATGTGGCCTTTAGCAATCCCTGGATTAAAGGCGATCCCTATCGCACGTCCTACGCCGTCAATGCTTTTCGGCGGCGATCGATTTCCCTCGTTTTTGATGAAGGAAGACGGGATGTGAACTTGCCCAATGGAGATACCCCCCGTATTGTGCGGACAGGAGGCGGTCTCAACTTTACGCGGCCCCTCTCCAAAGATGTTTATACCCCCTCCGTGTGGACAGCATCCCTGGGGCTAGAGTACCAACGGGTCAATATTCAAGACTCCGATGGCAATAAAGCTTCGCGGGATGAATTGGGGAATGACCTCACCTTTAGTGGCGATAATTCTGACGATCTCTTCATTCTAGGTCTCGGTTTAAGCCGCGATTTGCGCAATAACCGGGCTCAACCCACCGCTGGATCCTTAGCACGGGTGGGCTTAGACCAATCTGTCCCCTTAGGGCAAGGCAGTATCCTCATGAGCCGCTTCCGGGGGAGTTACAGCTATTACATTCCCCTGCGACTGGTGCGATTTAGCCAAGGCTGTAAGAAGGACGATCCCTCACCCCTAGAATGTCCTCAAACCCTTGCTTTTAACGTGCAAGGGGGCACCGTATTTGGAGATTTGCCGCCCTATGAGGCCTTCTCCCTAGGGGGCAGTAACTCCGTGCGAGGATACCGAGAAGGTGAAGTGGGGGCAGGACGAAGTTTTCTCCAGGCTACGGCAGAATATCGCTTTCCGATCTTTTCCTTAGTGGGAGGCGCACTGTTTGCTGATCTTGCGACGGATCTGGGCAGTTCTAATGGCGTTCCGGGTAATCCTGCCGGGGTTCGGGAAAAGCCCGGTAGTGGTTTTGGGGTTGGTTTAGGGGCACGGATTCGTTCCCCCATTGGGGCCATTCGGGTAGACTATGGCATCAATGATGAGGGGGATGGTCGCCTCCACTTCGGTATTGGGGAGCGCTTCTAAACTGGTTTTGACCACCCCGCCCCTATGGGGCACCCTGACGGGGTGGTCAATCGTTCTGGACTGACAGATTAAAAGGCCTTTCGTCACGGTAGGATTACCATAGGTGAATAGGGGTTCCTTCCTCTCTGGTTCAACCTTTCCTGATCTTGTCCTGAGAATTTTCATGAACGCAACCGACGATAAAACCATTGTTAGAGAATATTTCAACAGCACCGGCTTCGATCGCTGGCGACGCATCTATGGGGATGGCGAAGTCAATACCGTACAGTTAGACATTCGTCAGGGGCACCAACAGACCGTGGATACGGTGTTGGGTTGGCTAGAAGCGGATGGCAACTTGGAAGGGTTAACCATTTGTGATGCGGGATGTGGGGTAGGCAGTTTAAGTATTCCCTTGGCTCAAGCTGGAGCGATCGTTTCCGCCAGTGATATTTCTGAAAAAATGGTGGGGGAAGCAGCCTCCCGAGCTAAAGCGATCGAGTCGGATAGTAAACGTTCCTTAAAGGTGGACTTTAGTACAGCGGATTTAGAAAACCTAACGGGCAAATATCACACCGTCATTTGCCTCGATGTTTTGATTCATTACCCCACGGAAAAAGCGGCGGAAATGCTCGAAAAGTTAGGCGGTTTAGCGGAGCAGCGACTAATTTTTAGCTTTGCGCCTAAAACCCTCTGTTTAACCCTCTTAAAATTTATTGGCTCCCTCTTCCCCGGCCCCAGTAAAACCACCCGTGCCTATCAACATCCGGAAGCTAAGATTCGTACAATTCTCGAAGAGCAGGGCTGGACGATTCAACGCGATGACATGACCAGTACCCGCTTCTATTTCTCCCGGATTTTGGAGGCGGTTCGTCAGGACTCAACGGCAGCATCAGACGCGCCCTAATCAATCGGACGATAGCGATGGACTCCCCCCCGATCGACGATCGCTGCTAAATCCTCAATCCGTTTTCCCGTAACGGGATCGAACCAATCGGGGGCAATATCCGCGAGGGGCACGAGGACAAACGATCGCTCTCGCATTCGAGGATGGGGAACCTGTAGGTCTGGCGTATCAATAATCTCTTGACCGTAGAGAATCAGGTCTAAATCCAAGAGGCGAGGGCCCCAGCGCTCTCGCCGCACCCGCCCAAATTTGCGCTCAATGTCTAAGAGGATCTGCAGTAACGGGTGAGGAGCATGGGTGACCTGGAGGAGGGCGCAGGCATTGAGGTAGTCTGGTTGAGGGGGGCCTACGGGGGCTGTTTGATAGAGGGGAGACTGCGCTACGACATGAATGCCAGGGGTATGGCCCAAAAAAACGATCGCTTCGGTCATAATCTGGTAGGACTCTCCAAGATTACTGCCCAAAGCGATCGCTACGGTGACTGGTTCCATTCAGCAATACCCGACCACATCACCTAGGGGTATCTAAGCATTCACCGTCTCAGGTTGAGGCAGAGCGACTTCAACTTGAGGATAAACACTCACTTGTTTCCGGTTTTTGCCTCGGCGTTCAAAGGTCACAACGCCATCCACGAGGGCAAACAGGGTGTCATCTGACCCCAGACCGACGTTAATGCCAGGGAAAATCTTCGTTCCCCGTTGACGAATGAGAATGTTACCTGCCCGGACATTTTCGCCACCATAGCGTTTCACGCCAAGCCGTTTTGAATTAGAATCCCGACCGTTACGTGTACTTCCTGTTCCTTTCTTGTGAGCCATGTGATCCTCTCGTTAAGGGTGACAATAGGTAAGGTGTAAGCGCTTTCTAGAGAAAGCAAAACGTTCCAAAAAGGGTTAAGGGAGAGCTTTAGGATTCGTTTTCTACATCAGATTCTGAAATGGGCAGATCGCCTTCAGACTGCCCTGAAGCAACGGATAGCGCCCCCACATTGATGGTATCCACCATCACCCGCGTCAGTTCCTGACGGTGCCCTTGGCGTTTGCGGGTTTTCTTTTTGCGCCGCATTTTGTAGACCAGAATCTTCGGCCCACGCAAATGGCTCATCACCGTTGCTTGGACGGTTGCCCCTTCCACGTAAGGCTGGCCGAGGTGGACTTCTCCATCGTGGTTGACAAAGAGAACTCGGTCAAAGGTCACGGGTTGATCGGGCTCAATGCCTAAACGATCGATGTCGTAAAAGCGTCCGGGTTCTACCCAGAACTGCTTCCCACTGGCTTCTACAATGGCATATGTCATAAACGCATTCCTTTCAATAATTGCCGTACAGGCCCCAAAACGTTGGTGTTTTAACCTGATCCGAGCCGGTTTACCATTATCCACAAGGGACGGAAAAATATCAAGCGCTCCATTCGGCTTCTTCCTGAAAAGGCTTGATTTTCCCGCCTTAAGTTGGTAGCTCAATTCAAAACATTGAGGTGTCCTATAGATTAAGATCTTATTAAGGAAAGGGGGGATTTCCAGACCTATCCGTTAATTTAAGAGCTTAAGATACCTCCTAACTGCGTCTTCATCCTCACCTGGGGCATAACCCGTCGGTGGGGTTTTATTTTGCCTTTATTCCAGTCCCCCCGCATTCGCTAATAAGCCTCGTTTTGGACCATGAATGGGATCCTCAACAATAATCGTCTGATCCCGTTTGGGCCCCACGGAAACGATCGCAATGGGAACTTCCATTAACCCCGCTAAGTACTTGAGATACTCTAGGGCGGGAGTTGGTAAATCTTCTAAGGTTCGACAGTGGGACGTATTGGTTTTCCAGCCCGGCAGGGTGTGATAAATGGGCTTGCATTTTTGCAGACGAGTGGCGCTGGTGGGGAAGTTTTCTAAGCGCTCACCGTCGATGTCGTAGGCAATACAAACCTTCAACTCATCCATGTCGTCTAAAACGTCCAGCTTGGT
>JBEAPM010000197.1:0-8441 GCA_041164445.1 Cyanobacteriota bacterium | reverse complement strand
ACTCGTCCATGTTGAGTACAACGAACTCAAACAGACTAGGGAAGGGTTTGCCAAAGAGTCGTTGAGCCGCTGTAGAGCCATCAGAGCGTTGGAGGTCAAAGTTGTGGATGATGGTCAACACTGCTGAGGTACTATAGACAAATTGCTCTCTTTTCAATTTTCAGGATTCTATGGTTCCCTTGGCCAGCGACTTAGCCACGATCGATCGCCAACTCTCAAAGCGTTTCATTCATTTAGATCCCGCCGGATACTTTATTATTTTTGTTGATCACGAAGCAGGCTTAATAGGGGTCAAACACTACACGAATGACATCAATGAAAAAGGGCTTGCCGTTGACCCTGAAACGGGAAAACCCTTTCCAGTTAAGGGAAAAATCGATCGCTCCCATACCCAACTGTTTACCGGGCGTACCGCCAAGGAGGTGGGAATTGAATTGACGGAAAAAGCAGATCCCTGCCCCCTCAGCAAACTGGATCACGCGCTCTACCTCGGCCGGGAGTTGGTGCGGGCGGAAATTGCCCTCGTGGAGGGGGTTGAATACATTCAGGATTAGATCTTGCTGGAGAACACCTCGAAAAAGCCAAAACGAGCTTGCTCCTGCTTAGTCATAGAAGGGATGGTGGGGACAGCGAAGCCCCGCCCCCATCCCGTAGAACTTCCGGTTTAGTTCCGATCCAGCGCAATAGGGACAAACCAAGTGCCAATCGCACAGTGACCTAAGGCGGTGCGCCAATTTTCAGCACAACGATTGTCCGGGGTCTCAATGGACAGATTATATTGATAATCCACCGCTAAACGAGGATTTTTGACATTGGAGAAGACAATGTTGTAATTCTGCTCTGGAGATAGAGGAGCCTCAGGCTTGATGGAAATATAAGCGAGCCCTTCATAGGGTTCGGGATCCACCGTGGTTTCCTTTGTGACAGGATTATAGGTTTGACAACCGTAGGTAGACGAGCAATACATCACTTCTGTAAGGGGAACACTTTCTTTACAGCGGGGACTCCGTAAAACACTACCCATAGTGCTGCAAATCCGAACTTCCACTCGGTCTAAATTAAACCGCCCCCCTTCTTGGGCGAAGAGATCCGTTACTTCCGTAATAATCAAACGCTGGCTGGTCACCTCTGGGTTGACCACGTAAAAGTTGTAACGGGCAGAACTCGCGGATCGGTATCCCCGATCAATAGACGCTCGCAGTTCTACAAAACGATCGCTACTATTCCGAAAAGTGGGCAAGATCCCTTGGGCCGCTGCAACTTGTGGGATCAGAAAGGCTGCCCCTGCCACTAAACTACTGAGGGAACGACTCCTCAGCCAACGGCTGGGTTTGCGAATTTTCTGAGACAGTTCACGGGCAAACAAGTTGGATAGCATACGTTTCTTCACCTAGTATTCTGAATCCCATCCTAAAACATGACCGCAAAGATGCCATTTTGTTTCGCCCTGATCACCCAAATTTTAGCTTCAGATCCTAGCGAGACCGTTCAGCAGAAAACGAGGCTTTGGAGCCCAGTACTGCCGTAAATCTGATCTGGCTTTAAGCCAAACCCGATCTCAGAGGGGAATAACAATGTTAGGATTGCCACAGTCTAAGAAAAAGCTAAGGTTAAACCGCATCGATTTTGAGACCGTTAGTTTTGCCCTTTGGGGACGGCGGCGGGGCAGTGGGGCAGACCTTGCGAACCACAGCCAACCCACTCCGACCTCCCTCCCACTAGAGGAATGGAACTTGACGGATTTCAATCTAGGCGCAGTTTATTTAGACCCTTTTGGAAGTGGAATTTTCCCACAGGGAGACTCCACATCCTACTCTAGAAAAGGTTTAGACTAGTGCGTTGTGCTCAGTTGCTAGCCAATTCAGCGTGAATGAAGTTATAGAAGAAAGGAAAAAACTGTCCATGCAAGAAATTAATAAGTCGATATCCTTTGATGGTCGGGATATTCGGCTCAGGACGGGCCTGCTCGCGCCTCAGGCAGGCGGATGCGTCCTCATTGAAGCCGGAGAAACAGCCGTCATTGTAACGGCAACCCAAGGGGCTACCCGTGAGGGCATCGACTTTTTGCCGTTGGTTGTAGATTATGAGGAACGTCTTTATGCGGCGGGACGTATTCCAGGAGGATTTTTACGGCGAGAAGGTCGTCCGCCGGAGAAGGCAATCTTAACGGGAAGATTGGTGGATCGTCCGCTCCGTCCTTTGTTCCCCCACTGGTTACGGAAAGATATTCAGATTGTGGCCACTACCGTTGCTCTAGATGAACGGGTTCCCCCGGATATTTTGGCGGTTACCGGAGCTTCCTTTGCGACCCTACTGGCTCAAATTCCCTTCTATGGACCGATGGCCGCGGTGCGGGTTGGTTTAATTGGGGATGATTTTGTCATTAACCCCACCTACGTGGAAATTGAACGGGGTGACCTGGATATGGTCGTGGCAGGATCGCCGGAAGGGGTGATTATGGTGGAAGCCGGGGCGAACCAGTTGCCTGAGTTAGACATCATTGAAGCCATTGAGTTTGGTTACGAAGCGGTTCAGGAATTAATTCGTGCCCAGTCCGAGTTGCTTGCGGAGTTAGGCATTACCTACGAGGCCCCGGTTCCCCCTGAACCGGTGGAAGGTGAGATCAATCTGAAGGCCTTTATCGAAGAGAATGCCACTCAAAAGGTGCAAACGATTCTGACCCAGCACGAGTTAGATAAAAATCAACGGGATCAGGCCCTGGATGTCATCAAAGATGAACTGAAGGCAACGATCGATACCCTGGCAGAAACCGATCCGATCCGGGAATACATCGCTGAGAATGGGAATGCCTTCAGTGGAACCTTTAAAGGTCTCACGAAGAGCCTCATGCGCAAGAAAATTGTCGAGGAAGGCATCCGCGTGGATGGCCGTAAATTGGACGAAGTGCGTTCCATTTCCTGTGGAGTAGGCTTGCTGCCGCCTCGGGTTCATGGTTCTGCGCTGTTCCAGCGTGGCTTAACCCAGGTGATGTCCGTTGCCACCTTGGGAACCCCTGGGGATGCCCAAGAGTTGGATGATCTCCATCCCGATGCCGAAAAGCGCTACCTACACCACTACAACATGCCCCCCTATTCCGTCGCAGAAGCGAGACCTATGCGCTCTCCTGGCCGTCGGGAAATTGGTCACGGTGCCCTGGCGGAGCGGGCCTTAATACCGGTTTTACCTCACCAAGAGGCCTTTCCCTACGTGATTCGGGTGGTGTCTGAGGTGCTCTCTTCCGATGGTTCTACATCCATGGGTTCCGTGTGTGGTTCCACCCTCTCTCTGATGGATGCTGGGGTTCCCATTCAAAAACCCGTCAGCGGAGCTGCCATGGGCTTGATTCGGGAAGGGGAGCAAGTCTGTATCCTCACGGATATTCAAGGGTTAGAAGATTTTCTCGGCGACATGGACTTTAAGGTTGCGGGAACGGATAACGGCATTACCGCCTTGCAAATGGACATGAAAATCCATGGGCTGTCCACCAAAGTTATTGCGGATGCGATTAAACAAGCCCGCCCTGCCCGCCTCCATATTCTGGAGCGGATGCTGGCAACCCTAGACAAGCCTCGTTTAGAGCTATCCCCCCATGCGCCTCGTCTCATTACCTTCCGTATTGATCCAGATTTAATTGGGATGGTCATTGGCCCTGGCGGCAAAACCATTAAAGGCATTACCGAACAGACGGGAGCCCGGGTGGATATTGCTGATGACGGTTTAGTGACGGTGTCCTCTTCCGATTCTGCCCGTGCTAACCGTGCCCGCATGATGATTGAAGGGATGACCAAGAAACTGAATGCAGGGGATGTCTACTACGGTCGCGTCACCCGTATTATCCCGATCGGAGCCTTTGTGGAATTCTTACCGGGCAAAGAGGGAATGATTCACATTTCCCAGCTAGCGGATTATCGCGTCGGTAAAGTGGAAGATGAGGTCACGGTAGGGGATCAAGTTGTTGTTAAAGTGCGAGAAATTGACAACAAAGGTCGCATTAACCTGACTCGTCTTGGGATTCATCCCGATGAAGCAACGGCAGCCCGTGCAGCGGCAGCCAGCCAGTCGGAATAGTGATTCCCACAAGGGTGCTCCAGCCCTAACTTAGATCTCAAGCCTACTTTTGCAAACCTAGTGGTCTGTTGGAGTAGGCTTTTACGATTTATGCAGGGGCTTTTAGGGCGTGTCATCCATTCAATCCAGACCCCTAGTGCCACGAAAATTTCATCTTAAGGTAAGAGGCTTTGTGCCGAATTTTTCCCCCTTCAATTGATAGCTCATTCAAGTACGCATGACCCGTTTAGATCTTCCCAACCCATCAATCCAGAGGGATCAATTTCGCCTCTGGATGGCTGCCCTCAAGCCCCCCATGTATACCGTGGCCATTATGCCTATTTTCTGGGGTACAGCCCTGGCCTATCATGAGACGGGGCAGATCAATTCCGTCATTTTTGGCTTATTTCTCAGTGCTGCAATTTTGATTCTGGCCTGGGAAAATATTAGTAACGATGTTTTTGATGCGGAGACCGGTATCGATCGCAATAAACATCATTCTTTGGTGAATTTAACCCAAAAGAAAACCCTTATCTTTTGGATTGGCAATCTTTGTTTAGGGTTGGGAATTACAGAAATTCTGGCCATTAGCTTCCTGCAGGAAGACCCTATGGTTTTAGGCTTGATCCTGCTCTGTTGTGTCCTGGGCTATGCCTATCAGGGGCCTCCCTTTCGCTTGGGATATCAGGGATTGGGGGAAATTCTTTGCTTTTTTGCCTTTGGTCCATTGGGGATTGGGGCTGTTTACTATAGCCAAACACAGAGTTGGAGTGTGTCCAGCCAACTGGCGGGGGTGATTCTCGGCATGACCACCAGTTTAATTCTCTTCTGCTCCCATTTTCACCAGGTGGAAGATGATCTCAAAGCGGGAAAACGATCGCCCATTGTACGTTTGGGCACTCAACGTGGGGCCGCGTTATTGCCCTGGATTCTAGGGGTAAGTTACGCTCTCCTGGCTTTAGGCATTGGTTTAAAGCTATTCCCCTTTGCCCTCCTCCTCAGTGGTTTCGGTATTATTCCCGGCATTGAACTGTGCCGCTTTGTGCAGCAATATTACGATCGTCCTGAGGAGGTGAGTCGATCGAAATTTGTGGCGGTTAAATTCCACTTTGTGAGTGGCATTTTGGCTACGATCGCTTGGTTATTCTAAGGCTAGAGATGGGATGTTTGACGGATCCAAACGCTTTGAGGCTCAGGTTTGAAACGTGGGTATCGCTTCGCTACAGTCATTCCCAGACGGGTCTAGGCTCGACCTGAAGGGAACGATCGCTGTATGATCAGGGGGAAAGTCTTAGTTCCATCACGATCGATGAATATCACTGTAGAATCCAATCCCACCCCTCAGCACCTGGAAGAATTGGGAGTCAAGGGATGGCCCATCTGGACCAAAGAGGTCTCTCAATTTCCCTGGCAGTATGACACCCCGGAAACCTGTTTCTTTTTGGAAGGTCAGGTCACGGTGACCCCTGACGGGGGAGAACCAGTCACTGTAGGCAAAGGGGATCTCGTTACCTTTCACCAGGGGCTGAGTTGTACTTGGGACATTGCTTCCCCCGTCAAAAAGCATTACCGATTCGGGTAAAAAAGGGCACCTCAAGTCATTAGGATCGGCGGCGTAGCCGATCGTAACTACGGCTTGCCCCTGAAAGCGAAAAAATTTAATGGAAAAGTGCGGCGCTCTCCGTCTTAAGGTGGTCGCCATAACGACTTGAGATGGATCAGTTGTTATTCACTTGGGCAGGGCAAAATTTTTAAATTTTCGAGGTGCCTCATTTGAATTTTCAGATTAATCCGTTTGTAGTGAGGGCTTTAGCCCTCAAAAAGTGCAGTCTAAACGTCTATGAGCTTAGCCATAATTAAAAGGTACCTCGATGAATTGTGCCCTATAAGATCGTTCCATTTTTGCTACTCTACAAGTGAATAAGCTCTTTAATTCTGGTTTCGGAGTCACGCATGACCTCCCCGCCTAATCCACCCCCTCGTACTCTGTTGGGCAATGTTAGCCATCTTGCCACCCAGATGGCCCATCAAGTCCGCTCCCATTTGGGGTTTCATCAGCCCAAACTCAAGGATGGGGCTAAAGTGCCTACCCTAGAAGTGTTCAACCCTAAGGATGGCTCGCGGGAGGTTTATTCGTTGGTGGGCGATCGGTATACCCTGGGGCGCAGTTCAACCCGAGCAAAGCAGGATCCGGGGCATATTCTGGTCAACAATGACCTGGTCAGTAGTCTCCATCTTTCTCTGACGCGCCCTTCTCACCAGGATGGCACGTTTCAGATTCAGGATGAACGATCGACGAACGGCGTGTATTGGGGGAAACGAAAAATCCAAGGACTGATCCTGCACCACAACGATCGCGTGGCATTGGGGCCTCCCGAACTAGCGGACGTGGTGGAAGTTCGTTACCTGGATCCACCGCCACTGTTTTTTCAAGCGTTTCGCTATGGGGTATATGGCGCGACGGGGATCCTCCTCCTGGTGATCGCGATCGTGGGCTGGCAGTGGCAACAATTTACCGTTCGTCCTCTAGGGAGTGTGCAGGGGCCGATCGCTGCCTATGCGGGGGATGGGGAACCTCTGCAAACTCTCACCAGCGAAACCCACAAAGAATTACCTAACCTGAAAAGCTTTTCTCCGTACCTTCCGGCTGCTGTTGTTGCTTCCGAAGATTCTCGATTTTATTGGCACCTGGGGATTGATCCTCTGCGCTTAGCCTCGGCCATCTTCTTTACCCTCCGGGGGGTACAGCGGGAAGGGGGCAGTACCCTGACAATGCAGATTGCCCGGAGTCTTTTTCCCGATTATGTGGGGACTGATGACTCCATTGGACGGAAGTGGCGGGAAATGATGGTGGCGTTGAAGTTGGAGGCCCTGTACAGCAAAGATGACTTGCTAACCATTTATCTCAATCGGGTGTACCTGGGGGTGGGCTACGGTTTTGAAGATGCGGCACAACAGTATTACAACAAATCTGCAGCGGATTTATCTTTGGCGGAAGCTGCTCTCCTAGTAGGTATTTTGCCCGCTCCGAATGCCTGGAGCCCCTGTGTCAATTTAGAGCAGGCGGCTAATGCGCGACAACGGGTAATCGATCGCGCTCTGCAATTAAATCTAGTCACGGAGGCGGAAGCGGAAGCGGCCAGTCGTACCCCCACCAATACCCTCGCCCCTAACGCTTGTGCAATCCAAGGCAACATTCTCTCCCCTTACTATTTTTCGGAAATTCAACAGGAATTAAAGCTGCGTTTGGGGTTTACCGATAAAGTGATTCGGCAAGGTAATTTTATTATTGAAACGAGTTTAGATTTAAAGTTACAAAATGCAGCGGAAAAAGCCTTACAAGATGCCATTCTAACGGATGGGGCTGCGGTTGGCTTTAACCAGGGAGCGATCGTTACCCTCAATGCAAAAAATGGCTCCATTCTCGCCATGGTAGGCGGGTATGACTATCAGGAAAGCCAATTTAACCGGGCCACCCAAGCCCTCCGTCAACCCGGTTCGACTTTTAAGGTTTTTGCCTATGCAGAGGCTTTGGAGCAAGGTATTTCTCCTTATGCGACTTATTCCTGTGAACCTGTTTATTGGCAGGGCTACAGTGGGGGCTGTGAACGCAGTGGGGGAGATATTAACTTTTTTACGGCGGTTGCCCAGTCGGAAAATGGGGTTGCCTTGCGGGTGGCCCAAGCGGTGGGCTTAGACAAGATTATTCAATTAGCCCAGAACATGGGGATTCAATCTCCCCTAGAGCCTGTACCGGGTTTGGTGCTAGGGGAAAAAGAAGTGACGGTGCTGGACTTAACGGGCGCTTTTGCTGTCTTTGCCAATGGTGGCATTTTTTACCAACCCCACGCGATCGATCGCATCTACGATAGTAATCAATGTCCCAATCCGGCTCAGCGCCAATCCTGCCAGTCTTTATACGATTATAGTCAAGTTGCGGCAGGGGGTCGCCGAGTCCTGTCTCCTGAAACGGCCCAAACCATGACCCAACTTTTGCAGGGGGTAATTTCCGGCGGAACAGGGGCCAGTGTCGGTATTCCTGGCGCAGCCGGTAAAACGGGTACCACCGATTATGCTGTGGACAGTTGGTTTGTGGGCTATCTACCCGATCGGGGGTGGGTCACCGGAATTTGGCTAGGCAATGACGATAATACCCCCACGAGTGGGGGCAGTGGCTTAGCGGCCAAGTTATGGGGGAACTATATGCGTCAAGTGCTTTGAGCCTCTGGCAGTAGAACCCTGACGGGTACGGCTGATGTCGCTCCCGTCCTAGTTTTCAACTGAATGGGTGACGCGCCCTAGTCTTCGCTTTGAGACTCTGGAGACTCGACAGCATCACCCCCCTCAATCTCTTCCTCCACATTAGGATTCTCCACACTAGCATCCTCCACATT
>JBEAPM010000196.1:0-4222 GCA_041164445.1 Cyanobacteriota bacterium | reverse complement strand
AACTCGGTTGTGAAACGCACCAGCGGCGACGATAGTTGGGGGGTTGCTCCCTGTTAAAATAGCTCGATGCCAGTGTTCTCTTGAAAAAGCTCCGTAGCAGTCGCTACGGAGCTTTTTTATTCCTCATGATGGGCTGTCCTGGGGGGCAACACCTCAATTAAAAGATATGCTGCAGCCTGCCTCTTCAAGCTTACGCATTCTGTAAAGAATAGTCTAGATTACAGCGCGATAGAAAAAGACAGGTTAATCTGTTATGGAGATACCTCGAAAAATTCAAAATTTTGCCATAGTACCCACGCAAGAATAGCGATTGTGGCGATCGGCTGCGCCGCCCGCCACAATTAATCGAGGTGTCCTAGAGCTTATGCTAGGAAGCGGTGCGATTTGGAGGAGCTATGCTTAGTTTGTCAAGGATCTTACTGCGGTATTGTCAGTCGGCGATCGTTGCTTTAGCCCTGTGTTTAGTTCCTGAAGTGGAAGCTAGTCTGGCACAGTCGGTGCGGGATTTGACTTCAGACTTAGATATTTGGGTGTCTCAAGAGTTGATTTTGCCTAGTGCAGCGGCGGAAGTTGATTTAATGCCGGGGCAGTCAGCTCCGGAGTCAAGCCACACTCCTGAATTTTCTGAGTCACTAGACTTTTCTTCTGCTGAGGCAACAGAGGAATCTGATGTGATTCCTAGTCCTCGTCTATCTCCGGAACATTTTCTCAGTCAGCCTACGATTAGTTCCCAACTTTTGCTGCCTCCGGGAGAAGAATCTGTACAGCTTTTGCTGGCTCCAACTCCAGAAACGAGCCAGCTCTTTTTACCTGCGGCTACTGAGACTCAATTATTATTGCCTGCAGCGCCGGACACTGAACAGACTGATCGTATTTCTAGAGTCGCTCCTATTACGAGTCAGCGGTTTTTACCGGCAGCAACTATGCCCGTAGGACTGCTTTCTCCTGCTCAGGATTCTCCTGCTGTCAATCCTCTAACGATCGTGATACAGGAGGCACAGTCCCGCGAAATATCTCTGGGCTCCTCGGTTCCTCAAGAGTCTGTGCAAGAGCAGGTAGGGCGAACTTTAGCCCGTACAACCATTCAGTCTCAATCTGCTTCCAACCCAGGGTCAGGTGGGACTGCTGACTCTGCTACCGTTACTCCACGATCGACTCCCGCCCTGCTTCCCGCCAGTACAATTCCCCGTACACCGTTGCGCCGATCGCCGCAATCCGAAGCTTTCACCTCTAGGCAAACGAGTGAGTTTGTGAGTTTAGCCGCATCCAGGGAAAGTGTAAACGCGGATATTCCTCTGCAAACCTCTCCTGTAAAGGATCCTCGTGATTCTAATCGATCGGTATCTCCTCCTCAGACCCCTGCTCAGATCAGTTCTGAACCCCAGATTCAGTCGTCAGATCCCTCATCCCAAACGGATCTGACATCTAATAATGATGGCGTAACTTCGGAGCCGAGTGCTGTGGCCTCCCGTGAAATTGGGGTGACGGTTGCTCCGGAAGCAACAGATCCACCTTGGCTGTTATTACCCAGAAACCTTTTAGCTGCTTTAGGAGGATTACTGTTATTACTCTTAGGGCTGTTGCGCTGGATTGGTGGAGGTCAAGCTCCGATTGCTGAAGAAATCGATTGGGCCAATCTACCCCGTTCTAAGCCCAAGGTTAAATCTACGCTACCACCAGTTTCCCCTAAACTAAAACAAAATTTTTCCCGGCTTTTACAGCATGTTGACATTTTAGCGAACAACTCTGTTGCTCCCCTCAATCTTGCGCCCCCGGTTGTTCCCTCGGAAACCTCTAGTTTTAGTGTGACGCAGACTTTGCCTGACTCGAAGGAGACTTCTGCTGTTGTGCCTCCTCAGCCTGAGCCTCAATCTCAACGGAGTCGTCCTTTTCTGCCTCTAGAGGATCCGGAGCAATTTTCGTTGCCGGATCATAAGCAGAAGAAACAAGGGTCTTTTGCGCTTCAAAATTCTGATATTGGGCTGTGGATTACGATCGCTTTGATTGGTTTCATTGGGTTAGCGGCATGGTTAATTCAGTTCTATGGATTGATTTAAGGGTCAAGAAATCTTGTTTTAGATCTGAGACTGCTCAATTGAAAATGGTGCTGTCCCGTCAATAAAGTTTTCGATCCTGAGAGGGTAGGGTATGATGATGGGGCTGATAAATTTATGGAACATCCTGTGAATTTCGTGGCTGATTCCACTTCCATTAATACCCTTAACGATGCTGAAAAGCCCCCGGAGCCTCCTCTCCATGACCAGATGACTCCCTTTCATAGTCATTTTCGTGGCGTAATGGAAATGTATGCTCCGACGGAGGCTGTCGCCGAATATTTAGATCGTCATGAAGAATGGTTTCCCCGATCGGCTAAACCGATGCAGGTCAAACCGATTGGCAAGACGGGGTATGCCCTGATTCTAGGTCGTTTTGGGGCTTTAGGGTTTGAGCTTGAGCCGAAAATTGGCTTAGATTTGTTACCTCAAGATCATGGAGTCTATCGTATTAATACGATTCCTGTTCCTGATTATGTGCCCTTTGGTTATGATGTTGACTTCCAAGCTCAACTTTCCTTGTTGCCGGGAACCCCCCAAGCCCATATTCCTGTGCAACAGATGACCAATGCGGATTGGACCCTGGATTTAACCGTATGGGTGCAGTTTCCGAGTTTTATTCACCTCTTGCCCCAAAAGTTTGTGCAGCAAACTGGGGATGCGCTTCTGGAACAGATTGTGCGTCAAATTTCCCGACGTTTAACCCGCAAAGTGCAGGAAGATTTTCACTTGAACCGGGGGCTTCCGGTTCCCAAAATGCTATAGCCCATGATTCAGCGTCGATCGCTTTTGAAAGGGGCTCTAGCTTGGCCTCTGGCAACGGCTCTAGTTGCCTGTAGTTCGGCTCGGAATAGTTTACGGGTGAAGCTCTTGAGTCAATCTGTGCCTGTCCAAATTGTGAGTGCTTTTCAGCGCTCTTTGGAGGCTGGGATACCCATGGATTTCAGCTCAGAAACTAATCTTAGTGAGCTGTTTGGCCTGTTACAACGAGCGAATGCTGCTACTTCCCCCAAAGGTTTTTGGCACCGTTCTACCCCTATTCCTGATTTGATGACCTTGGGAGATGCCTGGTTGGGGGATGCGATTCGCCAAAATTTGATTCAGCCCTGGGCTCTGGAGAACTTAGAGGAATGGAAGACCCTCCACGATCGTTACCGCCAGTTGGTGCAACGTGATCAGACTGGTTTGATTAATCCCCAAGGTCAGGTGTGGGGATTGCCGTACCGCTGGGGAACCACGGCTATTGCTTATCGCCGTTCCTGGTTTCAGACTTGGGGATGGGAACCCCTGGATTGGCAGGATCTCTGGCGATCTGAATTACAGGGTCAAATTGGCTTGCCGGAGGATCCCCGTGAAGTCATTGGGCTGGCCTTAAAGTCTTTGGGGTATTCCTATAATGATCTTACTCCGGATAGATTGCCTCTGCTGAAGGATCGTCTGCTGACCCTTCAACAGCAAGTGAAGTTCTATAGTTCCACCCATTTGGTTCAGCCCCTCCTGGTGAAAGATGTTGCTTTAATCGTGGGTTGGTCTACTGATTTACTTCCTCTCGCCAACCTCGATCGAGACATCCAGATTATTCTACCCCAGTCAGGGACTGCCCTCTGGGCGGATCTCTGGGTTCGTCCGACCCAGGCGACGGGTGACAATTTGGCTGCTGTACAAGACTGGGTTCGTTTTTGCTGGAGCCCTGAGATGATTGATCTCTTTAGCAAATTTGGCCAAGGAACTTCCCCCTTAGCATCCCCGACCCAGGAGATTAGTGTCTTAAATCCTGCTGCTGATTTTCTCGATCGTTGTGAATTTCTCCTGCCCTTACCCCAGTCCAGCCAAGGGATTTATCAAGATCTTTGGCAAACGATGAGACGCGGATAAAGAACCTGGGTAAAGAAAAAGAGCGTGGTACACCCCGCCCTTTTCTCTTCAACAACAATGAACTAGTCTGGTAGAAACTATGCTGGAATTTTGGCTTTCCGCTGAAAGCGAAAAAATTCAACGGAAGAGTGCGGCGCGGAGCGCCGCACTCTTCCGCCTTAAGTTGGTAGCCGGAATTTTTACCGATTATTCCGGAATCTACCTCTTCCTAAACCATCAGCATTACCGTTATTTTGGCGATTTTCCCAGCGATCGTGCATTCGCTCTTGGTGTTGCTCCATGAGGGCCGCAGC
>JBEAPM010000195.1:0-5951 GCA_041164445.1 Cyanobacteriota bacterium | reverse complement strand
GTTGATTAAGCGACGATCTTATGGGCTACCTGAGTTTAGCCATCTCCGTTTAATGTTGTTAGCTTGCTTTGAGACTTAATATTTTATTACACATTATATTAAGGAGAGCCAATCTAATTCGTCATTTGCCCAAGCAATATCTACTAAATTAATCATGAGACCGTAGCGTAACTGTTCGTTTGCCTTTTCTAAAGATCTCAAACATATCTGTAACGAAGGAGGTTCAATAATATATGATTGTACTTGTCTTTTCGCAGATTCGGTCATCCCTTCTAAATCCATCATGCTGAAAATTAATTCAACCTCTTCTTTATCAATAGAATTATCTGCAAATGCGACTGCAAAGAGCGCTCCATAGAAAGCAAGGCGAGTCGCTTCATCAACTTGACTAAGATCTATAAAACTTTGCTTTTCAGGTGTTTTCTGAGAATTCTGAGTAACGTCCGATACAGCTTGGCTTATTTGGCTAGTCAATCCACTAGCAACTTGCTGCACATGGGACGTGGTATTTCCTAAAAGCTCACCTACATCTGATGATGCATCACTGATGGTCTTATTGAATTTTTCCGCAACTTGAAAAGCCTGAGTAAACCAATCTGTACCTTGTTGGTTAGACATAATGAGAATTCCTTGTGAGCTATAACAACTGGAATTCTGAGGAGAGTCAAATCCGACACTACTTAAGTATTTAAAACCCTATCACCTACCCCCCTGAAGCCCACAAAACTTCAACAAAAATTAACCAAAGGATTCGTGGATCCCATGTCCTGAAAGGATCCCAATGGATCCTCAGCTTTGCAAAACCAACTTTTTGCCCCCACCCTCCGATCGTTCAAACTTCCCAGTGCCCACCGCCCCCTTCCGCATTATGATCAGAAATCCAAAGCCACCGTGGATTTTTCAAGGACGATCGTTCTGGGTGACAGAAAGGACAGGTAACGCTAGAGACTAGAGTGCGCTTTTTTATCCAACGATCGGGCAAATCTTCAAGCCAAAGCCCCCATTACTATCGGCTAAGAGATGAGTGGCATCATCAGGGAGCAATGTATTTAGGTAGTCATGGCGCATTCTCCGGGAAGAAATGAGGGGATTCCGTAGGAAGCCGATGTTTACTATTCACACATATCACTAAATGGATAAGTAAGTATGAGTTTAAAAGTTAAGAATTACAAAGTCTTATGGGGATCCCCGTATGGGATCCCAAAGGTATCGGGGGATCCCAGGACGCGACAGAAAAACTAACGGATCGGGTTGCCTCCAGAGGAGCCATCGATCGAGATTATGCACCCACCAGCAGCCGATGAGCGATCGCTAGGGCTGCGTCATCTCCCACATTGCCAGGAAACAACACCACCGGCAGATTCGGAAAACGGGGATGATCTGCATCCGTGCGAACCACGGAAACACCGGGTAAAATTTGCCCCAACAGACGGGCACTACTGAGGGCCAGCCCCGTGCTTAGGGTGTCATTGGAGGTAATCCCCCCTTTGCTAATCAAAAAACTGAGATCTGTGGGTAAGTTCTGCTCGATCGCCATTAAGAGTTGAGACACTTTCACTCCAAAGTCTAGGCGCGTTTCAATATCGGGGAATTGGAGTTCTTCCCGACTGGTATAAACGATCGGGGTTTTGCCTTGCCCATAGATGTCCTGAACCTGCTGCAAACTATCCCCTAACAGGCTCTGAAAGCCTTCCTCTCCAGTCTGGATTAACCGCTTCACATCCACTTCAATCCCCGTTACCCCCGGTTCTTGGAGCAGCTTTGCTAATTGCGCCGTGGTTTTCCGCACATGGGAACCCACAATCACAGCCCCCGGAGCACTGGTACGTCGGTATTGACTCATTGCCTCCGCTGCGATCGGTTGGGGGGGCAGGTGGGCTAAGGCGGTGAGCAAACTCGCAGCACTGCGAAAGAGAAAACGTTTCCCCCCTTGGGCTGCGTCTAGTAAGGCTTCGGCAAATAGATTGAGATCGCTTTGCACTTCTCCGTCTACCACCCCACAGGTATTACCCGTCAGTTGCAGCAGCCGATCGCGCAGATTACCCTCGCTCTGCCGCAGATCCGCCAACACAAAGCGCTCCACTGCTGTAGCGGCAATCAGTCCCTTCGTCTTTTCCGCCACATACTCCGGCAGATAACTGTGGCGATAACCAAATACCGAATCCTGGGCAAACTCCGTTTCATGGACAGGGATAGGCGTTCCCTCCACCATCAGATAATGCACACTATCGCGGGTTACCCGTCCCCCTTCAAAAAAGGCCGGCACCATAAAATGGGCATCAAAGGGCCCCAGTTCTTCAGCAATCACATCCGTTTCAATGGGATAGTGGCCCCGTAGCGTCGAATCCGATCGGCTCACCACCAAGAAATGTTCCACCCCCACCCTAGCGATCGCGGTTTTCAGGTTTTGGCACACTTCACGGGTTACCTGGGCCGCAGCATCAGGAGCCAAAGCACGGGTATTGGTCAGAATAAAAAAGAGGGGAGAAGAATCCCGAAGCCCCTCTTCTAGGGTTTCGAGATCCCATTGCATGAGCAGGAGACAACTATGCACCGTCTGAGAACCGGTGGGGTCATCATCCAGCACAATAATCTTCGGAGCGGCGGAAAGCGTCATCAGCAGTAACCATTAAATCCAGGGCAGCGTAAAGTTAAGTAAAGCTCAACACAGGATCGCTCGCAACTTAGTAATAGAAACTTAGCAATTTTACGATCGCTTCCCACCAGGCCTCTAGGGATAATTGCACATCGCCTTACTCAAAATTCAAAACTCAAAACTTATTGAGCCTGCTGCCATTCTTCAGGGGTAAAGGTCTTCAGTGCCAGAGCATGGATCGCCTCCGAAGCCATTTCTCCTTGCACCGCACCATACACCATCTGATGCTGCTTCACGCGGGTCTTCCCTTGAAACAGAGGGGACACCACCGTAACATGTAAATGATCTCCCCCTCCGGTTAAATCTTCAACGAAAACTTGGGAACCCTCAAGGTGGGACTTAATTAAACTCTCGACTTGGGCTAAAGCAACCATAATTCGCAAATACTCACTCACGATCGGAACGTCTTCTTATAGGATAAAAGAATTCGGAACGGAGAGGCATCCTGGACTTTAGCCGTTCCCTGAGATGAGTGTGCAGCGACTCATCCCCTCAGTGCGACTTTAAGGAGACCTATGGGCAAAGGAGACTTTATTTTGGGAGCGTTAGATGAAGCAGATGTCTCCTGGTTCAGACATCATGGCAAGCTTCAGGAACTGCCACCGGACATGGATTTGATTTGTGAAGGGCAAGAGTTAGACACCTTTTATATTGTCATGGCCGGAGCTTTAGCAGTTTGTCATGGCGAGAAAGAATTGGCCCGACTGCGGGTGGGGGAAATTTTAGGCGAGATGTCCTTTGTCGATGCCCGCTCTGCCGCAGCTACGGTACGGACGTTAGAGCCCTCTTTAATTCTGTCGGTTCCTCAACATCGCTTATCGGTTCAGCTTCAAGACAATCCCGGCTTTGCCGCTCGGTTCTATCGAGCGATCGCCATGTTTTTGTCCAGTCGTCTGCGCAGCACAGTAATTCAGTTTGGCATTGAAGACGGCTAAGTTTTTTTAAGAAAGCTCCCTCTTCCCCCAGAAACCCTTGAGGATCTTAAAATTCTGGGCTAGAATCCTTTCAGGAAATGTGTTACCCCTTGCCGGATAGTTTTTCCCCTTGGGGTAATCGGTTAAATCTTCATTATTTTTTTAGGACGAGGTCTGAATAATCTCTGAATGGCTTTAAATTCCAGTGCAAATAGTTCCCGAAAACCCACTCGGGATCTTCCCCAAATTAACGAACGTATTCGATTTCCCAAAGTCCGTGTGGTAGACAGTGAAGGTAAGCAGTTGGGCATTCTTTTGCCCAGAGATGCTCTTAAGATTGCTCAAGAACAAGATTTAGATTTGGTTTTGGTGAGTGACAAAGCCGATCCTCCCGTTTGCCGAATTATGGACTACGGCAAATATAAATTTGAACAGGAAAAACGAGCGAGGGAAGCGAAGAAACGCCAGCATTCCGCTGAAGTTAAAGAAGTCAAGATGCGGTATAAGATTGACGAACACGACTATCAGGTTCGGGTCAATCAAGCTCAGCGGTTCCTGAAAGCCGGAGACAAAGTTAAGGCCACCATCACCTTCAAAGGACGCGAAATTCAGCATAGTGACTTGGCCCACGATTTGCTCTCCCGTATGGCTAGCGATCTTGAAGATATGGCGGAAATTCAGCAGCCTCCCAAGAAAGAAGGCCGTAATATGATGATGATGCTTTCTCCGAAACGATCATGATCTGTTCTGTTGGCTACCTTCAGCGCCTAGTCGATGGCTTAAAACCACAAGGTGCTGCTGTCCACCCTAGGATCGCTTCCCGGTTGCGCCCTAGGGTCTTACACAGTGTCCTCGGCCTAGGGTTGTTTATTAACATCCTGCTAGGCTCAACGGTTCCGATCGCTGCTCAATCTTCCGTAGCGCGAGTCCGATCGACCTTGAGCCTCGGTAGTCAAGGCACAGAAGTAGTGGAGTTACAATCCATTCTCCAATTTCTTGGCTTTTATCTCGGCCGGGTAGATGGCGTGTTTAGTGAGTCTACCCAGCAAGGCGTACAGCGCTTTCAGCAAGCGGCCGGACTCCCAATCACGGGTCAGATGACCTTAGTGGAATGGAATCGCTTATTACCCAGTGCCGGGGGGCAACCGTCCCAGGCTACCGCCAATCCCGTTGCAGTCAGTGCGGCGGGCACGACCCCGCCTCCCAGCGCTGAATCCTTTCCCATTCCTGAAACCGCCAGCCAGCCCCCGACGGGCAGCATTGCTCCCCCCAACCCCGATACTGCAGCCCCTCCCCCCAATGCAAATGGAGAACCCCCAGCCGCAAGCGAGGAGAGCACCGCTGCAACAGCTTCGGAACCGACCAGTGTCACCTTTCCACTCCTGCGACGGAGTAGTCGAGGTAGAGCGGTGGAACAACTCCAGCAGCGCTTAAGTGCCCTGGGTTTTTATTCCGGAACGATCGATGGCATTTTTGGCGAGGAGACAGAGTCCGCTGTCCAAGACTTTCAAGCTGAATTTGATCTCGAAACCGATGGCATTGTGGGCAGTGCCACTTGGCAGACCCTTTTTAATACACCTTAACCCGTGCTAGGGCGCGTCATCAATTAGGTCTAGAAGCCTTGCGACATCAAGGTTACCGTGCCTGCTCCAGCAAATATAACTAGGGGCTGAAACGACTGCCGTATAAACACTTCAGCGCTAAATGATGACAGCCCCTAGTAATGAACACTACCATCGGGCATGCGGGCTTGGGTTAAAACGGCACCATTCAGATTACAGCCCTCTATACAGGCTCCAGACAAATCTGCTTGGGTCAAATTTGTGCCACTTAAATCAGCATTCGTTAAGTTTGCTCCGACCAAATAGGCTTCCCGCAGGTTAGCCCGGGTCAGTTTAGCTCGGCTTAGATTAGCGTTACGTAAATCCGCTTGAATCAAATTACTTTCACTCAGATCAGCCCGCAGTAAAATCGCTTCACAAAAGTTGATTTGCGCCAAATTGGCCTTATTGAGATTAATATCTCGCAGATCTAATTGGCTGAGATTCGCATGGGGCAAACTTGGTGCAACAATATTAACCCGGCCTCCCTTCAGATCGACTCGGGTAAAGGTTCTGACTCCTTTTTGATATTGGTTTAAGAGGGTCTGGACTAATTGCGCTAAGCCCTCAGAGACTTGAGGTGGCAGAACAAATTCACTCATACGACTCGGACTTGTCATAAGGATTTCGGATCACAAGGATTTCGGAGTAGAGAATGTGGCTTGGTAGATGCTTCCTGAAAATCCCCAAACCCTATCCCGGGTTTTAGGGGTTACGATTATTTGGCTATTAGAGCCCGACGGCAAACCGTTTCAGATCCTAGCTAACGACTAGCTTCTG
>JBEAPM010000194.1:0-11492 GCA_041164445.1 Cyanobacteriota bacterium | reverse complement strand
CTCCGCGCCGCACTCTTCCATTAAATTTTTCCGTTTTCAGTGGAAAGTCGATTTTAGGGGCATTAATCCTCCTTTCTGTAGACTCTGTCTCGGATCGCTGGATTGGTTTGTGGAAATTCTTTCAGCGTTCAGTAACTCATTCTATTTTAGAACTTGAAGCTTCCCCCGTAAAGTGAAAAAATCTAACAAGAGTACGGAGCGCTGCCCTCTCTCCCTAAGTTGATAGTCACAATTCATAAGAAAATTGCGAAATATTTTAAAGAATGGAATGACGACTAATGATTGCTCAAAAGGATCCAAAAAAATATCTGTTCCGACCCTAATCTTCGACTTTGATGGTACCTTAGCGGACTCTCTAGACCAGTCCAGACAGGTCGGAAATATTCTGGCTCCTCGCTTTGGTTTGCAACCGGTTTCCCTCGAAACCTTTGCCGCGTTGCGAGAGCTGACCGTTGCTGAAATTCAGAAGCAGCTCAAAATACCCACCTGGAAAATCCCCCTCTTCCTATTCTTTTTTCGCCGGGAAATGTTGCAACGGTTGCCATCGCTAAACTGTGTGGAGGGAATGCCTAATGTGCTCAAACAATTGCAGGAACAGCAAGTACAATTGGGGATTCTAACTTCTAATACCGTGAGCAATGTCAATGCCTTTCTCCATCATCATCAATTACGATCGTATTTTCAGTTTGTTGATGGTGGTGTGCGCATTCTAGGCAAAGGACAACGTCTGTGTCGGCTCCTGAAACAGCAAGACCTCGATCGCCGCTACGTTTTCTATGTCGGCGACGAAATCAGAGATGTTTTAGCTGCCCAGCAAGTTGGCATCCAATCCGTCGCGGTCACCTGGGGGTTTAATACATCGGAGGCCTTACGATCGCTTCAGCCCACATTTTTAATTGATCATCCCCTGCAGTTATTAGAGATTATCGAGATGAGCGATCGAGATAGATAACTTTTTCTTGATGCCACAAAACCTGCTTCCTAGGCTAAACTGGGCAGTGTTCAGCGGTTGTAACCGTACTCTATATTCAAGATACAAAGATTATGCTCAGTAAAACAATTAGTGCATTGATCGTGGCGGGCTGTCTCTTCACTGGCACTGCTGCATTGGCAGATACCGGTATCCAGATTGCTGAGATGCATGGTAGCGACATGGATAAGATGGACATGGAAATGCATGAAATGCATATGGATATGAATCCTGCCATGGAATCAATGCACATGGATCTCAAAGCGGTGCAGACTTTCTATGAAATGCTCAGTAATCCCAATGACCCTGATTTAGCCGAGAAGGCCGCTGAAGTGATTGATGTCAACTGGGATTCTGAGCCAACCCCCCGAGGAGGCGATGGTTTAGATGGCTTTGTCAAGAGTATTCAAGCTTTTGGACAACTGATTCCGGATCTCAATTGGGAACCTCAAGAAGTACTTCAAGACGGTAATCGTTATATTGTTCGGAGCATTGCAACGGGTACTCCCGTGCAACCCTTCTTTGGTGTGCAGCCCCAGGGTAAGAGTTTTGAAATTATGTCCATCGACATCCACACCGTTGAAAATGGCAAAATTGTAACCTCCTACCATATTGAGGAATGGGCGACGGCCATCATGCAGTTGCAGCAACCATAGATCGCGTAATCTCTTTCCCCGAATAGCGTAGATGGATCAGTCTCATGAAAACCGCTCACTTGAACTGATCCCCCTGAGTCCCCATCCTCCAGGGGAACCGAACAGGCTGGCTCAACGCCCTGCCTCTTTTTAGGGGTGGGGCGGGATCAGGGGGATCTGGCTAATCCTGTGGGCGGCTTTCCACTGACAGCGAAAAAACTGAATGGCAGAGCGCGGCGCGAAGCGCCAAACTCTGCCGCCTTAAGCTTGGTCGCCCTATGGGCTATCAAGGTATGGGCACTAGGCGGAGGCATTAAGCGGATAGAAACGGTGTCGTCTAAAATTGGGGATCATGGTAAAATCACCTTAAATTGACAGAAATCAAGGTGATTCTTAGACTACAACTTATCCTCCTGAAGGTTATTCATGCGAATCCTCCGCAAAACTGCTGATTCTCTGACCCTGAGCCTTTGTCCGCTGCGTATGTGGGTTCTGTCTGGAGCCTTAACCAGTTTAGGGCTTGTGATCCTGCTGGGGTTAGGTCGGATGACGGCTTTGCGCTGCGATCGTTTTGGTTTGGCAACCGGCAGTTGTTCCTTAGAGACCCTGAGTCTCTTGCAAAGTCATTATCAAATTATTGAAATTCGTGACATTTATCGAGCCGATACGGATTGGCTCTACCGTATTACCTTGCAAACGCCATCTGGTAATTTGCCCTTGACCTTTCCCTACGCCGCGATCGACTGGGAACAACAACTGGTCATGAATCAGATCAATGACTTTTTGGATAATTCCACGGCAATTCATCTGGAAATGACCCAGGATGGACGTGCCTTTGCTTATCCTTTTGGGGTTTCTTTCTTCTTGGGTGGACTACTCCTCGCCTGCTACTTTGGTTCGATCGCGGTTTACGAAATTAACCAAGCTCAAAAAACGGTCACCCTGAAACGGCAGGGAATGTTAGGACAGTCTATTCGTCAGTTTGATTTCCAAGACGTTGCCACCCTGCAAGTTGAAGCGGCAGAGCAACCCCTCCATGAGTGTCACATTTCCATGCAACTCCGATCGGGACAAACGATTCCCCTCAGTCCTCGTTATCCCCTCGATCGTCAGGAAGCCCGACATCTGGTTCAAACCTTACAGACTTATTTGCAAAATTAGGCTTTCCACTGACAGCGAAAAAATTGAATGGAAGAGTGTGGCGCGGAGCGCCGCACTCTTCCACCTTCAGTTGGTCACCCAAAATTAGGCACTGTGGCAGTTGGCGGCGAAGCCGCCGCCAGAATCCTTATTCTTGAGAACTACCTTACGTCAATCATCCACCTTAATCGTGGGGGCGCACCCGTTGTGAGTAGAAAGAAGCGGATTCAATTTCTTGAGCACATTCTCGCGTGAATTGAATCAGGTGGTGAGACACTAAGCTGGCATGAATGAGGCTTTGAATACGCCCCGCTTTGAGCAAGGGCCAGGCAAAATCCCAGAAGATTTGACGATAGTGACTGAACAGTCCCACATGGAAAAAGAGGTTTTTCATAATTCTCAACCCCTGCAGAACATTCTCTTTAGACACTCGCGCAGGACTATTGGGGACAGAAATCCGATTCGGGAAGGTATGCTCACACTGATAGCGGAAACGATCGTATAAGAAAGCCGGATCGTAGGCTTCTGTAATGCAGCGTTTCCAAATCCCTAGAACCTCTTCATAGGGCATCAAAAACTTAACATTAGATTCTCGACCTTCTTCAAAAACAAGCCGATCTTCTGCTTCTAAGCGCCGCCATAGGGGGGTTTTGGGCAAGGCATAGAGTAGGTTAATGGTCAGCATCGGGATTTGGGAAGCCCGGATAAATTCTAAGATGTGATCGGCTGTTTCTGCGGTATCGGTATCAAAACCAATGATGATTCCAGAAACCACTTCCATACCATAGCTGTTAAGAATCTTAATGGCTTCTAAAATGGGGATGCTCAGGTTTTGATCCTTAGAAATTGCTTTTAAAGCCTTTGGATCCGGGGTTTCAATACCACAGAAAACGGTACAGAAATAAGCTTCCCGCATCAATTCTAAAAGCTTGGGAGTCTGGGCCATATTTAAGGTGGCTTCACAGGCAAATTGCACGGGATAGCCATTGGCTTTTTGCCAATCAATGAGGTGGGGCAAGAGATCCATGACCGCTCGACGATTACCCACAAAGTTATCATCAACAAAGTACACCGCACCAGGGTTCCCTTCCGCCAGCATGGTGTCGAGTTCTTTGAGGATTTGAGCCGGGGTTTTTAGCCGTGGACTTTGACCATAGAGTTCGGGAATATCACAAAACTCACAACGGTAGGGACAACCACTAGAGAATTGAATATTACCCAGGAAATATTGTCGTAAATTGACAAGGTTATAGGCGGGGATGGGAAATTCATCTAAGGGTAATCGCTCTTGGGTTTCAAAGCGAATTTGCTGGGCCGGACGCTCCACCGTTTCATCGATATGGGCAATCATGGCATCCGTAGCGTCCCCCAATTCCCCGAGATGCACAATATCAAAATCAGGGTAGTACTCTGGACAACCGGACACGGAGGGCCCGCCTACGATCGTTACTTTGCCATAGTGATGCGCTTGTTCATTAATGGCATTAATCCGAGGCCGTTGAATGTGCATGCCGCTAACGATCACGGCATCAGCCCATTGAAAATCACTACCCTTAACCGTCTGCTTATTTTCGTCAATAAACCGAACTTCCCAGGATTCCGGGAGGTAAGCCGCCACGACCAAAATTCCCTGAGGCGGCATAAAGGCCTTGACTCGCCCCATAAGGGGATAAGCATGATGAAAAGTCCCAAAGGATCGGCTGTATTTGGGAAAAACACAAAGAATGCGACGAGAATTACGGGGTTGATAGGGGGTACGATGGCTCTTCAAGTCCTCCCCAGGTTTTGGAGGAACCATCGCCTGAGCGATCGCTGGGGGAGTTAAGGTCGTAGTCATTGCAAAACTGCCTCACATCACGATTCAAATAAAGAAAAGGACAACGCCTTCAAGAGAGCGGCGGATCGAAGTCTAGATGGGTTTAGAAACCGATCCGCTTTCAAAGTCTGGCATAATCTCCAAGGAGATAGCAACAAAGACCCACTTCGCCCTGGTTTCGTGCGTTGAAATTGACGTGAGACTAGCGATCGAGTTCCAGTTTTGACATCACAGTGGCGGGCCTGATGTCGATCGTCCAGAGATCACAAGCCCAGAAATCCCGCAGACCAGTCCCGCTGCTAGGGGCAGAAATGACCGTGAGCTTAATCCCTATCTCAAGCCTTGATGGCTTCCTTATTGCGTTGGGAAATGCGCTCAGTCACGTAATCGGCAATTTCCCGGAATTTGGGCATTCCGCGCAGTTCTAAGCGACTTCCATCATTGAGGATTAAGACCATATCTCCCCAAATGCCCAGACCCCGGGGTACGGTACGCACTTCTCGGATTTCACGGTAAATGACATCAGACCGATCGCGTCCCATCCAACCACCGGTCACCGTGATGCGGCGATCGGTGATGCGAAACCGTAACCACAAGGCCCGAACTAAGGCCCCTACCGTCAGGGGTAAGGTGACCACAAACACCCCCAGGATCAGGTTGAGGATTAAATCGCCAATATGGGGTTTGCCTTCAAAAAATACCTCTTCACGAATGCCCATCTAAAACCTCAGCTTTTCTCAATATCTTTTCTAATTCTGGCAAAATTTGGGCATAAGTGCATCCTAAGGCCGAAGCTTGAACAATTAAAATGCCCTGCCATCCCTGGTGCAGATGGGGCAAAAGCTGTTGAAAGGCTGCTTGAACTTGTCGCCGCACGCGATTGCGCTGCACTGCCCGCTTACTGACTTTTTTACTAACGACAATACCAAGCTGGGGGGGATGGACTCGGGCATCCCCCAATTTCAGCAAAACGATCGCCCGAAAATAAGCCCCAGAGATCCGTTTACCCTGGCGATAAATGGAGTCAAAATCTTGACGGCGGAGGCGATGGACTCTGGCTAGTCCCACAAAAGGCGTGCATGATAGGGTGAAAATTGGGTATCAATCCGGTAGCCGACGCTAGCTTCCCCTGCGGGACAAGCCACCGGAGTTGAGGTCAAGGGATGAAGTTTTAAGTTTAGCGTTGAGACGGAACGATCGCTGCAACGCTGCCCACTCAAAACTAAGGTCTTAAAACTTCTCCCCCGAATCAAAGGCGACCAACTTAAGGCGAAAGAGTGCGGCACGCCGCACTCTTCCATTAAATTTTTTCGCTTTCAGTAGAAAGCCAAATCCAGCTATACAGCTAACCGTGCTCTACCCTTACGGCGGCGAGATTTAATGACACGCTGACCATTTTTGGTTCTCATGCGTACTCTGAAACCAGAGACTCGTTTCCGCTTGCGGCTAGTTCCTTCTAAAGTTCTCCTAGTCATGGAGTTTTCCGTTATTTATAAACAAAGAACGATAATTCTATCATTCCTTAAACCATTTTTCCAAGACTTTCGTGATCACTGATCGCCTACCAACTTAAGACGGCAGAGTGCTGCACTCTACCATTCAATTTTTTCGCTTTCAGTGGAAAGCCACCTGATCGACCCCAGAGGAAAGAGTGAGGCACAGCGGGCCGCACTCTCTTTAATGCTCCGAGATCCTTGCCTCAAGGCTTTAGAGCTTAGACAAGACGGTTCGGGCTGCAGCCAAGGTTCGAGCGATGTCTTCAGAACTATGGGCTAGGGAGGTAAAACCCGCTTCAAATTGGGAAGGAGCGAGGTAAATACCTTGTTCGAGCATTCCCCGGTGGAACTGACTGAACTTTTGCAGATCGCAACTTTTGGCCTCTTCGTAGTTGTGAACGGTTTTATCCGTAAAGAACAGACCAAACATGCCGCTAATCGATCCCCCTGTGGCCGCATGACCCGTTTCCTTCGCGATCGTCAATAGGCCTTCAATAAGGGGGCGTGTTGTCCGATCGAGGGCTTCATAGGCTCCGGGTCGATTCATAATTTCCAGGGTTTTAATACCGGCGGTCATTGCTAAGGGATTCCCGGAGAGGGTACCGGCCTGATACATGGGCCCGGCTGGAGCGACCATTTCCATAATTTCTCGCTTGCCCCCATAGGCTCCCACGGGCAATCCGCCCCCAATGACTTTACCCAGGGTGGTGAGATCGGGGGTTACGCCAAATTTTTCTTGGGCTCCGCCATAGGCAATGCGAAAGCCCGTCATGACTTCATCAAAGACGAGCAGCGCATTGTTATCCCGCGTAATTTCCCGTAATCCTTCCAAAAAGCCTGCATCCGGGGGAATAAACCCAGCATTTCCTACCACGGGTTCTAAAATGACCCCCGCAATTTCATTGGGATTTTCGGCAAATAACTGTTTAACCGCTTCTAAGTCATTGTAGGGAGCCGTGAGGGTATTGGCGGTCGTGGATTTGGGTACTCCAGGGGAATCGGGTAAGCCCAAGGTGGCAACCCCTGAACCAGCCTTCACCAAGAACATATCGGCATGGCCGTGGTAACACCCTTCAAACTTGATCAGCTTTTCCCGGCCGGTGTAGGCACGCATGAGCCGTAACACCGCCATACAGGCTTCGGTGCCGGAGTTGACAAACCGAACCATCTCAACGGAAGGGACGGCATCAATCACCATCTGGGCCAAAATGTTTTCCAGTTCGCAGGGAGCGCCAAAACTGGTGCCTTTACCCAGGGCTTCCTGTAGGGCAGCTAAGACTTCTGGATGGGCGTGACCACAGATTGCGGGGCCCCAGGTTCCCACATAGTCAATGTATTGATTGCCATCCACATCCCAAGCATAGGCACCTTGAACCCGATCGAACACAATAGGTTGTCCGCCAACGGACTTAAAGGCTCGTACTGGGGAACTTACCCCTCCAGGCATCAAGGTCTGGGCAGCAGCAAAAATTTCTTCAGATCTCGTGGTGATTAATGCAGACATCCCAACTCCCGCAATCTCAATCATATAGTTAACAATGAACACCATATAGCACTTTTAGACTTCCTGAGCACTGCGGGTGGAGAAGGTGACCGTCCCTAGTTTGCAGCAAGACCATGAGGAATTTCTTGAGGGCACCTCAATGAATTGTGGCGGGCGGCGCAGTCGCCCGCCACAATCCCTATTCTTGCGTGGATACTACGGCACAATTTTTGATTTTTCGAGGTGCCCTTTCAGAAGGTGTAGAGAATTGTTAAGCAGTGCAAGATCCTATGCTGCTACGCATACAGCGCGGGCTTCTCTAGTCAACCGCGACCGCCTCGGAGAGGGTAGACTTGCGCCTTCTCTTTCAGCCACTCATACAGCCAAAATGCTTGGTTAACGTGATGAACTGCTCATCGGTAAGATAAATGCGGATCTTGACTGCTTTCAATACCGCTATGGTAGAGTGCGAGGCTTCCCGCCTAGTAGCTAAAACCGGGGGTGAGGTGGGGTAGAACCGGTTCTTCCTAATAAAATTAGGGTGGTACAAGCTTAACGTTGCATCCACCCTAATTACTTAAACATATACACTAACTTGAGATATAGCCTTTGCCAAAACACCGTCAGACACAGATATTTTATCCCCTACGGGGAAAAAGACCGATCGTCGCTTGTCTTGAAAAGTCTTGTAACCTAGATCTTAAACCAAAGGCTGAACCCAACTTTTGGTAAACTTAGCAGAGCCCTAGCGAGCGACCATTGAGGGTACTTTAAGGGGTTCTACTTCTGTTTCAGATGTTCTTAAGCTAGGAAAGAGAAAATGATTTTCCTCAACATATTGAGCACCAAACAACCCTTTCTCTGCCCAAAAGTACCGATCAGTTGTATGCTCATTACGTCGTACTAGTAGCAGCGCAGGTGGAGCAATTCCTTCTGCATGAATAAACTTTCGGGCCGCAGTAACCGGTTTATCTTCACCGCATTCAATGCTGAACTGGGGGATATTCTCCAAAATTCGGCGACCTTCCATGCGACGACGGCTCTTGCGTTTACGTCTTCTAGCCAACCTCCTGACCTCCCTATTAAAATCACGTTACCCAATTGAGCGTTAAAGACACTTTCTTCACACGCCCCCACGGGTCTTGACACAAGTCCCGCTGCTGGAGGGGAAACATCCTAGAGTCTCATAGTAGAGCGTGCTCAAGGATTGAATCCAGAATACTCAAGTCATCTTCAGCCAGAAATCTGAGCTTCGTTAAAGTGTATTAAGAATTACAGATTCCGAGAAGAGTATATCGAGTTACCGCTAGACTTTCAATATCATTTAACTTAAAAACATAATTTTGCCTGACTTTCCCCAAATCCCCAACCGTCAAGTGATCCCCGCCTTGACGGGCTCAAATCCTCTCTAGGGTTTGGCTCCCTTGCCTAGGAAGCCCGTTTTGTTCGGAAAAGTTTAAGAATCTTAATGTCCCTCATGTTTACAAAAGTTAACAAATTCTCCACGGTTTATCTTTTGGGTGGAGGATCTCTGTTTGTCTCGTTCTTGATCTGCAAATGCCTTTTAGTCCTGAATTGACGGCGCTGTGCCAGGCTCAACTCAATGTCCTCATGCAGTTTGACGGATCTGCCCAGGGAATTGTCTACCTGTCGGAAACGGGGGAGGATCTGTGCCCAGTGGCGGTTTATCCGAGTATTCCAGCGGTCAATCTGCTCAATCATCAGTTTGTGCTGGCTGCGGAGCAGGAACAAGAGGGGGAAGATATGCCCAATGCTCTGGAGGTCTTGCCGTTGCCAAGACCTGCGGCAACGGGAAATTTGGCTTTGCCTGCCGCGCTTCCGGCTGCAGAGCGAGAGTTGCTTTATCAAGTGGTGCTTCCTCTGCAGGAAGATCGCTATGTGCTAGGGGCGTTGGTGGTCAGTCGGGGCGATCGGGATTGGCAAGCGGGTGAGTATCAGTGGTTAGAGCAAGTGGCCCAAACCCTCACTTGGGCGGGGTTGATGGATCGTCGTTTGCAATGGTTGCAGCAACAGCTTCAAGAGAAGCAAGCGGAGGCGGATCGTCAAGAGGATGCTTTAGAAACTCTTTTGCATCAGATTCGCAATCCGCTGACGGCGCTGAAAACCTTTGGGAAGTTATTACTGCGGCGGTTGTCGTTGCAGGATCAAAATCGATCGGTGGCGGAAGGTATTGTGCGGGAGAGCGATCGTTTGCAGTTTCTTTTGCAGGAGTTAAAGAATCAGTTTTACCCGGTCTCGGTGTTGCCCGCGCCAGAGGGTCGGGATTTTAGGGATGCGAGTGGCTCTCCTTTGGTGCTGCCAGGACGTGTCCTGAGTTCCATTAGTCCGCCCTTGCCGGTTCCTATGCCAGGGACTCTGAACGATGACCTGCGGGAGATTCACTTAGACTCGGTATTAGCTTTGTTGATTCCTGGGGTACAGGCGATCGCTGAGGAGCGAAACTTGCAGTTTAGTTATACCGGATTAACGATCGCTGTGCCGATTCAAGCGGCGGTCAATCCTCTGCGGGAGACCCTCAGTAACCTCATCGATAATGCGATCAAGTACACCCCTTCAGGTAGATCCGTTCAGGTGCAATGGTTACGTCCGGGGGGGGAACATTCTGGATGGCAGTGGGTTGTGGTGAGTGACAATGGCCCGGGTATTCCGGCGGAGGATTTACCCCATTTGTTTGAGCGTCATTACCGAGGGGTACAAGCCCAAGGGGATATTCCGGGTACGGGGATTGGCTTGGCGGTGGCCTATGAGTGGATGCTGCAAATGGGCGGACAACTTGAGGTGATCAGTCCGGCTGGGGTGTGGCGACCGGAAGGGGATGGCGGAGAGGGGGTTGCTTTTCGGGTCTGGCTCAAGGAAACGGCTGACTCGTAAAAGGAAGCTATCGATCGCGTTGTAAAGTTTTTTCTCTATTTTTTCTCCTTTTCTCTTTCCTAGGGAGAGAATGGGAAGATATATTCAATTCTAGGATCTCTTTCAGTCTCTATGGAATTTGAATGGCAGTCCGCGATCGTTCCTAATCCTCTCATTTTTTCGCCTCAGACATTGGTGACGGAAGTTCTGGACTGTCTCAATGATTGTTCCAATGATCCCGAAGTAGCGTCCACGCATTCGAGTTTTCTGGTTGTTGATCGGGAGCAGGTGGTAGGCATTCTTAGCCATCAAGCCTTAATCCAGATCTTAGGGCGATATTGGAGGCAACCTGAGCAGTTAGAGAGCCTAACGGTAGAAGCGATCATGACTCCACCGATTACGATCGCTGCGGTGGATGTGAATTTTGAAGTCTTACAAGGAATATTTCAGGAGTCGTCTCCGCCCGGGGTGGTAATTGTTGAGAGCGCGACAAACAACGGTTTTAGCCTGATTACCGCCAATAGTATTCTGGGTATTCTTGAAGCGACCGAGCAGGGCTTCATGCTGGATAGTGCTTGTGAACGAACCCCGCTTTTTCAATCTACTTTTGAACAGGCCGCCGTAGGCATTGCTCATGTTTCTCCCACAGGACAATTTATTCGGGTCAATCAAAAGTTCTGTGAGATTACCGGCTACGACTACGACGAGATGATGCAACTCTCTTTTCAGGACATTACCTATCCTGATGATTTATCCATTGACTTGGAGTATGTTTATCAGCTCTCTGCAGGTACCCTCAATACCTACACCATGGAAAAACGCTATGTTTGTAAAAATCATAGGGTTACCTGGGTTAGTCTGACGGTTTCCATCGTTCGTAATGCGGATGGAAGTCCCTCTTATTTTATTGCAGTTGTAGTGGATATTAACGATCGGAAGAAACTGGAACGCGATCGTCAACGGGCCCTGAGTACCCTGGCACACTCCCAAGCCCTATACGAAAACTTAATTATTAATTTCTCTGAAGCCATTTTCCTAACGAATGATGAAGGGGCTCTGGTCTTTATTGGCTCTAATGTTA
>JBEAPM010000193.1:0-4001 GCA_041164445.1 Cyanobacteriota bacterium | reverse complement strand
GTCTCAAGATAGGATTCTCAATAAGTAAGGCTATTGCGAATACTTGACGAAGAATGTACATCTCAGCGATCGTTATTAAAATATATTCTCAATTAAATCCTAACCTGCGGAATGTAGGATACACTAGCTAGCGATGCGGTGTGGGTATCAGCCCCCAGCGGTCAAGCGGAGAAGGGTGCAACTCATATTGATCATATTGATACCGTCCGGGGACTGGACTCAATGACTCAATGGGCGAGCCCTAGTTTGGGGTCGGCACATAGCGGCTATTGATCGCCCCATCGGGATCGTAGAGTTCTAAGGGAATTTGCGCCTGATCACTAATCACTTTGAGGGCGTTTTCTAAGCCTTGCAGGTGTTCCAGAGCCTGCTTTTGATCGCCCCATAACCCAGCCGCCAAGATCTGGCTCTCGTAGTCCACTGTAACCTGCACCGCAATCAGTTCGGGGGTGACGGTGAAATAACAAATGACGGGGGTTGTGGTACAAATCTTGCCCAGTTCTTGGCGGGTTCGTTCCACTTGGGCAAATTTCTGGGCTTGTTGTTCGGCCCGTTGATAGGCCTGGGTGTATTGCGGCAATAATTTCTGGGCTTCCCCATACTGAGGGCTGTCCGTTGGCACCTGTTGGAGGGTCACAAGGGCAACTTCCCAGCGGTTCCGGGCAATGTCCCAGCGGGCTTCTTGCTCTGCACTTTGGGCCAGTTTTGCTTTATCCAAGGCTTGGAGGTAGGCACTACTGGCAACGGTTGCACTGCGGCTTTGTTGTTGGAAGCGATCGTATTCCTGTTGATAGCGTTGGCGATAGTCGGCAATGGAGTGATAAGCCGTCGTATCTTCAGGGATGTCATTTAAGGTTTCTAGGGCCGTTTGCCAATAGCCTTGAATGCGTTCCCACAGCACCGTGCGATCCACACTGGGATCATTGGCTAGGGCTTTTTCCCAGTTGCCTTTTTGCAGTTGGGCTAATTTGGCTGCTTCTTCGGCTTTTTTCAACACCGACTGCCCTAGGGCTTCTTGCTCTAGCTCACCATCGACTAATTCAACATAGCCTTCGTATTGCTCAATTTTGCGCTGCGCTAACTCGTAACTGGGATTGTCCTGAGGAATCGATCGTAAAATGTCTAAGGCCTTCACCCAGAGATCCCGGGTAGATTGCCACTGCTCTAGAGGGTAGGGCGGCGTTTTGCTTTGTTCCACCGCCTGCACCGCTGTTTCAAAGGCGCTCGTAATGGGGGCAAAGGCCGCCAGATTGGTATTCACTTCCGCCTGAAGATCCTTGGCCCGTTGCCGATAGCTAGACCAGAGGGGGACTTGGCGGCTCAAGTCTTGGCTTTCAGTCAATTGGGTTTCGATCGCTTTGAGTTGATCCCAGTTTTCAGCAAGGGTAACCTGAGCCAAGGCGTTTGCTTTTAATTCTTCTGCTTTATGGAGTGGGGTACAGGGTTGGACGTAACAGGGTTGCATCATGAACCAAAAACTGCCCACAAAGGTACTCAGGCAGAGGGCAGCCCCCGTCAGCCAGACCCCAGAAGGTAGGGCCAATTCTTCCGGATCCAGGCTGGAGGGTTGGGGCACTGCAATGGTTTTAGCCGTCGGAGCCGGGGTTGGTTGAGGGGTAACTTGAGGGGGCCGCCCGGTCTCCGGTTTTGCCACGGGTTTTCGGGCTTGGGGGGGCACCAAGCTACTGCCCCCTGCGGCATAGGGCTGGGTTTCGCCCAAGACCCTGAGGTAGAGTCCCACCTTTAATTTGGCTGTTTTGTGAGCTTGCACCTGAAATAAAGCATGGTGAAGCTTCCCTTCAAGCTGCTGGAGCGCTGCAGCAAATTGGGCCAAGGTGAAGCGAGGATCGGGACGCACCCCCGCCGCGTGTTCAATTAGAATCAAGAGTCGATCGCTTTGGTAGCTACAGCGCACCTGAAGCGGAATGGGAGAGCGCCGTCTTTGTTGCCATTGCCGTTGCAGATGGATTTCCAGCAGGCGATACGGGTGAAACTCGGCACTGCGGGGACGATCGACAACCTGAGTCTTAGAGACCTTCGGCAGAATGGTGTTGGCAGGGTTCAAACCAGCAGGAAAGGTAGAAGATAGCGTCATGGGAGATCCAACTAGGATGCAAGGGACAAAAGAAGAACCATGAGTCTGGCGCAAAGCTTACCCTAAGCTTCACCGATCGCCAAGCCCTAGCCGGATAATTCTTCACTCCCGCCTCCTCTCCTCCGGCCAAAGATGAGCAAGGGATACCTCCTCAGGGCAATCCTATAAATCTGAGGCAGAAGTGTTAGCGTAGACTGGTAACGTATCCTAAGCCAAGCAAGCACCTCGATTTTGGCGAGGTGACCCAGACAGAGTATCGGAGCTGTAGTGATGAAATCGATCGAGTTTCAGTGGCAGGGTGACACCGTAACCGCAAACTTGGGGACTAAAATTACCAAGCAAACCCTCTACGGCTATGCCAAACGCATTGTGGAAAAGGATGGCCAAGTTCTACGGAAAGGGTATCTGAGTCCAGAGGGACAGATTCTGGAACGACAGGAGATTGATTATGCCAAGGTGGATCCCCAGGGAACCGTATTAGAAGAGGTGATGACGGAGATTGAAGGACAACCCGCAGCCCTCTTTCCCAGTGCCTTTGATCAGGCCAATCCTTTAATTCCCGTTCCCCTAGAGACGTTAGTGGGCTTTAATACAACGGATGTTTACCCGATCGTGGATTTGAATCTGCCACCGGGTCTTTATGAAACAGAGTTTTCCTATCGCAAAAGTTACACTCCTCGGGAAGCTTTTCTCCTCGTCAAAGCAGAAGATGACACCGCTTTTTTGCTGGTCGGTGAGCGGAAGAATACGCCCTTTGTCGGCTTACAGGTCATCTATGATTTCTTCGATGCTGAAGGAGATGAAGAGGATGAAGATGATCTAGATTTTGCGATGATTTAAGAAATTTAATGGAAGAGTGCGGTTCTTCCGCCTTACATTGGTAGTCCCGCAAGCCACGGGACTCACTGATATTTATCGCCCTAATAATTCTTGCCAATAGTCCTCAAATAGTTCTAAAAATAGCCCTCAAAATACAATGAGAAGTAATCGTTTTATTCATCTTGATCATCAAGGCATCACCGCTCGGGTTCCTTTACAAAATGTCTTGCCGCTGAAACGTCCCCCTACCTTAACAACCCGCACTAGTAGTGGACAGATTTCCTCCCTCAAAGTGCTGAAAGGCATTAATACCACGATCGCTCCTGAGGATTTGTCCCCCCAAGCGCTGCTAGAGAGCGATCCGGAATTGAACTGGCAGACCGGCGGTAAAGTGCTGGAAATGGATTTAATGACAACGGCCTATTTTGATCCAGAGGCAGACCCCAAAATTCCCGTGTCGGATTTTCAATTTATGGATGAGGTTTATGATGCCAAAGGAACCTTAAGCGATCGTAGACCTCACCGGCAGCGCAAAAGTAACATTAATGACACCCTGCCCCTCAAAATTGGTAAACGTATTTCCCTCGAAAAAGCCCTAACTACCTTTGTTTTTCGCTATACCTATCAATTGGTTCATGAAGATGGCGTGACCATGGATTTTCTCTATCGTCTTGCCCAAGAGTTAGATCAAAAACAAGAACTTGCCCTGCTGGGGGCTGGAAGCAAAGGCAATCTCCCCTTAGTCCTGCGGGATAAAGGCAGTCCCTACCGTGGCTTTCTCTATGGCAAGGTGAAGGAGGATCGGGAGCAACGGCAATATAAATTACTCTTGTTGCTCAGTGACCAGGAATTAAAGGAAGTGGAGGAGGACGCATAATGACTACAGAGAAAATCGATCGTTCTAAACTGGTAACTAAGCTCAATGACTATCAGATTGCCACCAGTCAAGCCGTTTTAGATGTGGTATTGATGGGGATTGCCTCTGACTATGAAAGTAGTGTCAGTCGGAAGATGATTTCCCTCAATGCCAATCAACTCGATCGTCGTTTTCCCACCACGGAACCCATTTTAGAAACCACAAAGTTTG
>JBEAPM010000192.1:0-12829 GCA_041164445.1 Cyanobacteriota bacterium | reverse complement strand
CAGTTTTTGAAGCAAGGAGATTGGCCGATCGCTTTGCAGTTTACAAATTATCGCTAAGGGTATGATTTTAGCTTTGAGTGCGTACTGAACACCGAAGGTTGGTTGAGGGTACCAACTTAAGGCGACAGAGTGCCGCACTCTGCCATTAAATTTTTTCGCTTTCAGTGGAAAGCCTATCAAGAAATATCATGCTCGACTTCAAAAACATGGGCATAGAGGTTAGCCAGGACTTGCTTACCTTCCTGGGTTAACCGCAAGTGATCGATCGCTGTAGTGATGTAGGGATAAACGCTTTTCCAATAAAACTTAGGATAGTTCTCCCGTAAATCCTCAGGGTTATTGTAATTGAGTTGTTTATTAATCCCGGTTTCTTCAAACTCGTAAAAGAGAGCTGGAATTTTTTCTAAATAGCGGGGATCGGATAGTTGACCAATTAAATCCGCTGCCCGCACCAGTCCAGGAAAGTTAACAATATCTTGATGATCACTGCCTAATGGCACCGGAAAGCGGGTGAGTTCAATATTGTGTTTAATGACGGCAGCATTAATAATGCCATGATTGCCAAACCGTTCTTCAACAAATTGTTTACCCCGATCGACATGATAATCACATAAACTGGCATCTGTCGATCCTTCGGGAAGGGTGATGACTTCATCTCCTCTGCCGGAAGCATACTGACGCAATCGGGGACGATCGCGACGGCACACCCCCTTAACATAGCCAATATCATGACAGAGTAGAGAAATAATAAAATGTAGCCAATCTTCGCAGGAAACACGCCCTTCTCGAATGTGTTTACCTCGGAGAATTTCTTGTCCCACCAAGGTGACAAAGACCGTATGCTCTACGTTGTGATAGAGCGCATTACTATTGGCAATATTTTCTAACGCCATATTGCCTGCCCAGGCAATAATCTCAGCATAGTCTTGATTGAGTCCCCCATAGGTATCACGAAATCCGTCTCGTAAGGCGGGAACAAATGCTTCGATAATAACTCGACTGGGATTTAACATCGGTTTTCCCTTCTTCTGAGTTGTGGGAGTTGAGCGGTATAGACCGTGCGATCGCTATATGACCTTGCCCTCTTATTTCCTAGTGTACACCATTCTCTTCTCGCACCTGGATTCCTGGGGGACTTTTGGCGATCACCTGAGGGCATTAGAGTGCCTTTTGATAGGGCTGAGTCTATTCTGCGGTCTTCAGGTGAGCCAGTCTTTCCAACTTGAGGAAATTATTGAGGGGATCCGAGAAAGTCTCGCTTACCGATTTCTACACCACAATGGCGTAGGATATCATAGGTGGTGGTAATGTGAAAATAGACATTAGGCAAGACAAAATAAAGTAAAAAGGTTTGCCCTTCAAAAGTTAGGGTTTCCGCACCAATAGGTAATTCAATAACCTTCGTTTCGGTTCCATCAATTTGATCTGCACTTAAGGTTTTGAGATAAGCGATCGTTCCTTCTAGACGATGAATTAACTCGGCAAAATTTGTCTCATTATCTTCCATCGTTGGTGCTTCAACTCCCGCTAAACGAGACAGTCCTCGTCTGGCAATATCTGAAGCAATTTGGACTTGACGGGAGAGGGGAAACATATCCGGGTACAGACGAGTTCCCAGCAAAACGGAATGTTCAATTTTTTTAGCGTCTGCATAGTCTGCACCTTTTTGCAAAACATTGATGCAGGTGTTGAGGCTATGACTGAGCAGAGGGACTGAAGCTTGATACATGGACAGTGTCATTCTGTAAACTCCATTTTCTAGAAAGATCTGGCTAGCAACTTAAGACGGAAAAGTGCGGGCGGAGGCGAGGACTACCCTCTCCGTCAGTTCTCCGTCAGGTTAAACGTCCTTGAGATCCTATCCTAAATGAGGGCACCTCGAAAAATCCAAAATTCGGTTCCTAGGGCTATGCAAGCCCAGGGAGTGGGGCAAACGATGCAGCCGCCTGCTGCACTCTTCCATTAAATTTTTCCGCTTTTAGTGGAAATCCCCACGGTTGTACCGCCCACTGCTATGGGCAACAATCGGACAGTATCACTCCAGCAAAACCAGATCCTCCTGGCTTGTGCAGCGTTGACGATCGAGGTTTTGTAAGTATTGTCGTTCGTCGTAAAACAATTTTTGAAAGTGGAGGGCTTCTTGGTTTAATTCTTCGTAAAGTTGTTCAATCCGATCGCTGGGATCAAGGTCTTCTGCAAAATCTTCTGCTAAGAGTAAAATCATACATCGTTCGATGGATTGGATACTTTGTAGCTGCCAGGAATCGAGTAAATGACGACAGCGTTTTTCCGATTCTAGCCGTTCTAAAGTTGCAGCGGCAGCTCGAATACCGAGACTCGGCCGTTCCAGTTCTAGGCGAGTAAATTCATCGGGTTCTAATAACGAGACGAGCTTGTTCACAATTTCGGGAGGGAATTCTGCGATCATGTTTTGTACGATCGCCAGTAAATCCAACTGCTCTAGGGGCGTGTTCTCTTCTGCTTCGAGGGTAGACAGTTTCAGCCAAAGAATACGATGGGCTCGAATCTTAAAATCCGCTAACCCCTGGGCTCCATTGAGATCCCGTTGCTGAAAGGCTTGGCGAATCGCAGCGCGATAATCAGGACAGTGTAGGTAAATTCGCAGTAATTTAGCTTCCGCCAGTTCCCGCACACTCCGATCGCCGGGTTTTGCCCAACGATCGGATTTGCCATGCCAGCGCTGTCCTCGCACCTGTAACCGTAAATCTTCCTCTAACTGTAAGACCAGACGGCTTTCCCCCTGTCCGAGCAGTTCTGCACAGTGATGGATGTAATGGGTGCGGAGGGGGGTATTGGGCAGGTTCCCCAAGAGTTTAACGATCGCTTGGATGACCGCTTGAAACTGGTCTGCTTGGCTGAGATCTGCCCCCTGTAAGACTTGCTGAATCTGCCAGTCTAGCCAGAGGGGGGCTTCATCCAGCAAAGTCCGATAATCACTTGCGCTGGCCTGCTGCAAATACTCATCCGCATCCTTTCCCCCGGGCAGGTTCATCACCCGCAGTTGAATTTGTCCTTGATAAGCTAAAGCTTCCAACTCTCCGATCGTCCGCTCTGCGGCTTTGTTGCCCGCCACATCTGCGTCGAAGTTGAGGATAATTTGCTTGGAGTCGGTATAGCGCAGCAGTTGTTTGACCTGGGCTTGACTAAAGGCGGTACCTAAGGCCGCCACCGCATTGGTGATTCCCACTGCATGCAGAGCAATGACATCAAAATAGCCCTCCACGACGATCGCTCGATCCCGCTTACTAATGTCCGATCGGGCTTTGTCTAAACCAAATAAGGTTTTGCCCTTATCAAACAATTCCGTTTCCGGCGAGTTCAAATACTTGGGATTTTCATCCGTCAGCGTCCGCCCCCCAAACCCGATCGTCCGGCCTTGTAGGTCATGAATGGGAATCATTAACCGATCCCGAAAGCGATCGTAGTAACCACTACCCGCCTGACGGGGCACAATTAAACCCGCTTGCTCGACTAATTTGACCGCATAGCGCTTTTGTTCCACTAAATAGCCGTAGAGGGTAGACCATCCCGCCGGAGCATAACCCAATTGAAACTGCTGAATCGTCCCTTCCTGAAGGCGACGCTGCTGGGTGAGGTACTCTAGGGCCTGAATGCCCTGAGGTTGACGTAAGGCATGTTCATAAAACTTCGTCGTTACCGCCAAAATTTCGTATAACTGCTCCCGGAGCGAAAGACTGCGCTGAAACTCTTGTTGTTGCTCTGGCTCCAGGGTTTGCACCGGCACCTGATACCGTTCCGCCAGTTGCAGCACCACATCCCCAAAACTGCTTTTATTGAGTTCCATCAAAAACTTGATGGCATTCCCCCCGGCTCCACAGCTAAAGCAATAGTAAAACTGCTTACTGGGACTGACGGTAAAACTCGGAGACTTATCATCATGAAAGGGGCAAAGTCCAACAAAATCCTTGCCCTGTTTTTTTAAGACAACCTGTTCCGAAACGATATCGACAATATCGATACTTTGCTTAACGGTTTCGATCGTGTCGGGGTGGAGCAGCATGGTAAGGCGTTTAGGATTGGAAATTTAGGAATAGGGATTGTGACGAGCAGCGCAGTGTCCTGCCACAATTCATCAAAGTGCTCAATAAAAATGGGCATTACTGAACATCAATACCTCGATGTTGCCAAAACTCACGACGTTCTTGCTCTGCCTTTTCAATCTGTATGGCTCTTAAACCCTCCTTGAGAACGTCAGTAATTTGCTGCTCCATCAAGCTATTATAATTTTTGCCCACACTGTGAACCGGCTGTAACCTTTGCTCCCCACCCTAAGGAATGATTAAAATCTCCATTTTCAGCAAGATAGTAATGATTGGCTAACCCAAGGATTGTTGCTCTATATACTTTTAAGACACTAAATTCTACAAGCTCAAAACCCATAGGCACCTCCAAAGCATCAAAATCTTGCTTGTCAGTTTTACAAAGGCTGATTTTCAAATGGCTGATCTTGCCAGTTGCAATTCGTTCAGCTTTGAGCGCAAGTCCTGACAAGTTCTAGTTTATACCAAAGGACTTGACACTTTCCGCTATAGTAAAGTGAGTTTTTACTCACTTCTCATTCCACCCAATAGCTCTAGGAGGGTAGCCCTATTACTGCTCTGTCAAACTCCAGCGACCACGCTCCCACATCATCGGCTCTCGAAATTTGGGGACAACAACCCTTGCGGGGCGAAGTTTCCATTAGTGGAGCGAAAAACTCTGCGCTCGTCATTATGGCTGGGGCGCTCCTCTCTTCTGAAGAATGTCTGATTCACAATGTTCCCAACTTAGCAGATGTGAATCGGATGGTGGAGATTCTGCGCTCCTTAGGGGTCGGTGTTGACTATGAAGGTCATTCTCTTCACGTTCAATCTCGATCGTTTGATCAAACGGCTGCTCCCTATGAGCTAGTCAGTCAGTTAAGGGCTAGTTTCTTCTGCGTTGGGCCCATGTTGGCCCGTTTAGGCATGGCCCAAATTCCCCTGCCAGGAGGCTGTGCCATTGGAGCCCGTCCCGTCGATTTACATGTGCGGGGGTTACAGGCCATGGGAGCCCATGTTTATATCGATCATGGGGTGGTTCATGCTTCTGTAGCTGGTGCCCAGCGTCGTCTCAAGGGCGCTAAGATCTATCTGGATTTTCCCAGCGTAGGGGCTACGGAAACCTTGATGATGGCGGCAACTCTGGCAGATGGGGAAACCACCATTGAAAATGCGGCTCAGGAACCGGAAGTGTCTGATCTGGCGGATTTTTGTCGCGCAATGGGGGCTCAAATTCGGGGAGATGGCACCAAAACAATTTATATTTCTGGCGTACCTAAACTTCATGCGGTGGAGTGGAATATTATTCCCGATCGCGTTGAGGCGGGAACGTTTTTGGTGGCGGGGGCCATTACCCAATCTGAAATTAGTCTCAATCCCGTGATTCCCGATCATCTTATTGCTGCGATCGCTAAGTTAGAAGCGATCGGGCATCGAGTGCTTGTGGATGGGCCGAAGACTTTACGATTGGTGCCAACAAGTCGCCCCAAATCTGTTGATATTGAAACCCTTCCCTATCCCGGCTTTCCGACGGATATGCAGGCCCAGTTTATGGCCCTGTTAACTCTGAGTGAGGGCAATAGCTTAGTCACGGAAACGGTATTTGAAAACCGCTTGCGCCATGTCGCCGAGTTGAAGCGGATGGGGGCAGATATTCGCCTCAAGGGGAATAATGCCCTGATTACAGGGGTGCCCAAGTTATCCGGAGCCCCCGTTATGGCTACCGATCTTCGGGCTTCGGCGGCCCTCGTCCTGGCGGGGCTGGCGGCAGAAGGCTGTACGATCGTCAAAGGCTTGCAACACCTCGATCGGGGTTATGAACATCTCGATCAAAAACTGCTCAAACTGGGGGCTCGGATTCGGCGAGTCACGACAGAGGAAACCACTCCAAGCTTGCTTCCGGTAGAAGTGGGTTAGGGAAGAGGCTGGGGATGAGTTTTCAGGGTGACCCGAGACTTCTCCCCACCCATCTGAATAATCCGAACAATTGTTATCTGTATTTCAGAATCATGGCAGGGCATAGTAAATGGGCCAACATTAAGCGCCAGAAGGCACGGGTTGACGCAAAAAAAGGCCAAGTTTTTACGAAGTTGTCCCGAGAAATTATCGTGGCGGCTCGGCAGGGGGTTCCTGATCCCGATGGAAATTTTCAGTTACGGTTTGCCATTGAAAAGGCAAAAGCAGCAGGGATTCCCAAGGACAATATCGAACGAGCGATCGCTAAGGGCTGTGGCAAATGGGGCAATGAGGCCGCCTTAGAAGCAGTGCGCTACGAAGGCTATGGCGTGGGGGGTGTTGCCGTTATTATCGAAGCTCTCACGGATAATCGGAACCGCACCGCCGCAGATCTCCGCACCGCCTTTAGCAAAAATGGGGGCAATCTCGGGGAGACGGGTTGTGTGAGTTGGATGTTTAACCAAAAAGGTGTGGCAACGATCGCTGGAACGGTGGATGAGGATGAGTTGCTAGAAGCGTCCTTAGAAGCGGGGGCCGACAGTTATGAACTCAGCGACGATCTGGAGAATCCTGGGGCAGAAGTCTTCAGCAGCATTGAACACCTAGAAACCCTCGTGCAGTCCCTCAAGCAGCAGGGATACGCGGTCACTGCGGCAGAATGGCGCTGGATTCCAGACAACAGTGTAGATATTACGGATCCCGATCAGGCACGATCCCTTTTTAAACTGATGGATGCCTTAGAAGATTTAGATGATGTGCAAAGCGTCACCGCTAATTTTGCCCTCACAGACGAATTCCTAGATCTGTAGACTGGCTGTAGGATAGTTCCTAATGGCAGAGGTTGAGACAGTCTACATGGCAATGGATCGAAATTCTCGGGGAATGTCACTCGTTGGGGGCGTTATTTTGGCCATCTGTGGCCTTTGGCTCGGGCTGATGCTCAGTAATCGGGATGTGCTGTTACCCTTCTTTTTTCTGGGTAGACAAACGATCGCTCTACCCGTAGGGCTTTGGCTATTTGGGGCTTTTTTGCTGGGAAATGCCATCAGCTTAGCCCTGCTCAGTTTCCTGCAGTTTACGATCGATCGTCTCATCCAAGCTGAAGGACAAGACCGTCCCCCCTTTACTAGATCCACGGCTCGGAGCCGTCCCTTTCCACCGGAATGGGAAGCGAAAACAGCCTCTACAGCCTCGGAAGAACCTGCATTGGATTGGGAAGATGAGGATCTCGACTGGCAGGATGAACCCCAGTCTCCCCAGTCTGTCGCCCCATTAGACTCCGATCGTACTGCCTTTGCCCGAGAATCGTCAGACTCCCCAGAACCCGTTGCCCCCGACCTAGAAGATGAAGCAGATGCCTGGGACGATCCAGAGTGGCAAGCTCCTGCCCCGCCAGAACCATCGTCTCAAGAACCATCACCCAAAAACGAAGATCCTCCCACCCCTTCCCCCACTCCTCCCCCAACGGGTAAGGTTTACGAAGCCCCTCACCCGCCACCTCAGGGTAGCCAATCTGGGTCTAGTTATTCCTATCGTTATCGCCCCTCAAGACGATCGCAAGAAGCAGTGGATCGCTCCCCACCGCCTCAACCTCGCCGCAAGTCTCAGCCTGGGCTGCCTCAAAAGGTAGTTGATGTCAATTATCGAGTCATTAATCCGGGGTCTCAATCATCTCCAACCCCATCCCGATCGTCCGTTAAACCTGACCGTCAGGACTGGGATGAGTCAGCAAACCCAGAGGATTGGTAAAGCGTCCAGAGCCAGTTTCTCTTTCAGACTATGCCTATGATCGCCCCAATTCATCAAAATGCCCAAATGCCTCAAATATGCTGAAAGTAATCATTATTGGTGGTGGAGCAGCAGGGTTCTTTGCCGCGATCACTGCGGCAGAACAAGTCCCTCAGGGGGAGATCTTGCTCTTGGAAGCGGGGGCCGCTCCCTTAGCTAAAGTTCGGATTTCCGGGGGTGGACGTTGCAATGTTACCCATGCTTGCTTTGACCCGGCCACCTTAGTGCAAGCCTATCCACGGGGTCACAAAGCCTTACGGGGAGCCTTCAGTCGCTTTCAACCCCGAGATACGATTGCTTGGTTTAAACAACGGGGCGTTGCCCTCAAAACTGAGGTAGATGGTCGTCTTTTTCCCGTCACAGACAATTCGCAAACCATTATTGACTGTTTGGAGCAAGCCGCCGCCGCTGCCGGTGTTCAGGTGCAAGTCCGGTCTCCGGTGATTGCAGTGGAAACGATCGCTGCATCACCGCAAGCAAATGGGTTTAAGGTTGTAACGCGGGAGGGTCAGACTATTCACAGCGATCGGCTCTTGTTGGCGACAGGCAGCAGTCCCGTGGGGCATCGCCTCGCCGCCAGTCTTGGGCATCCCATTATTCCCCCGATCCCGTCCCTGTTTAGCTTCACCATTCCCGCCGAAACGGGGTTGAGGGCATTAGCGGGGGTGAGCGTTACAGGGGTGCAACTTACCTTACAGGTGGGTCAAGACCACCTCACGCAAATTGGTGATTTGTTAGTGACCCACTGGGGACTTAGCGGGCCCGCCGTCCTCAAATTATCCGCCTGGGGCGCGAGGCTGTTACATCAACACCACTACAAAGGGGATTTGTGGGTGAATTGGTGCTATCCTCGCAGCCCAGAACAGGTTAAAGCCATGCTGGTCGAACTGAAAATCCAAGCAGGCCGCAAACAGATTGCCAACTATCGTCCCTTAAACCTACCCCAGCGGCTCTGGCAGTTTCTGCTCCAAACCCAGTCCATTGATGGAGCCAAGCGATGGGCCGATCTCTCGAAACCGGAGTTAGTAGCGATCGTCAAAGCCTTAACCCAAAACCAGTATCCCCTGCGGGGCAAAGGAGCCTTTAAGGACGAATTTGTCACCTGTGGTGGGGTAGATTTAAAAACCGTGGACTTCAAAACCATGGCCAGTCGCTGTTGTCCAGGGTTATATTTTGCCGGGGAAATCCTGGATATTGATGGCATTACCGGGGGTTTTAACTTTCAAAGTGCGTGGACAACAGGCTGGTTAGCCGCTCAAGGCTTAAGCCGATCGCTCATAGACCTGTCATAGGGTTATAGGACGATGCGTTTAATACCATTCTTAATCAGAGGCACATTGAAGTTAATGAGTAAACCCAACCGATGTTTAGACAGCTTTAGGTAGGTCATCACTTGAGCCGTGTGAACAGGTAGAAGCGTCTCCACCGATTTTAGTTCAATAATGATACATCGATTGACCAGAAGATCGAGCCGAAAACCCGCATCAAGGCGAATGTTGTCATAAATGACCGGCAGAGCAACCTGACGATCGACTTTAAAGCCCCTTTTAGTTAGCTCATATTCTAAACAGACCTCATAGACGCTTTCTAGCAGCCCTGCCCCCAACGCAGAATGGACAGTAAACGCGGCATCAACAACCTTCGTTGCGATTTGGTTAGTAGACTCAGGAATCGGTTCCATTCTTAGTATCTTGGTGAATAATAAAACACAAAGGCACGGAGGATTTCTTAGTGTCTTGGTGAATAATAAAAACACAAAGGCACAAAGGCACGAAGGATTTCTTGGTGTCTTAGTGTCTTGGTGGTGAATCATAAAACACAAAGGCACGGAGGATTTCTTAGTGTCTTAGTGTCTTGGTGGTGAATCATAAACCACAAAGGCACGAAGGATTTCTTAACCTGTAACCGATTGACAAAGCTTATTTTCCAATTCCCGTTCTTCCTGCTCCAGATCCGCGATCGCTGTGGTTAAAATTTGGGCAACACTCACCCCTTGCTGATGCAAACCCAACCATTTTTGGGCCGTATTGCCTTCCCGTAATAGTTTTTGAATAGGGGTTAAGAAACAACTAAAACCCTTAGCTTTGGCGATGGGCCAAACCGTTTGATAGAGATCCTGAATCCAGTCCCGGGCCACGATCGTTTTTCCCGTTTGCCAGTGTTTGAGAGACGCATCTAAACTGGACTGGGCCGCCGCCTGTTCATTCTCTAGGGCTAAGGTCACGAGGGCGGTATTCAAATCGTCCGCCGGTAGCTCACTGAGGAGCAGGGGATCCAGATGGGGATCTTCGATGAGTTGCCACAAGCGAGCTTCTAAGAGTGCCGTAATGGCCAATAAATCTAAGGGATTGCTCACCAGATCACAAATGCGCAATTCCAAACGATTGACCCGGTAGGGACGACGATCGCCATTGGGACGGACAGAAATCCAGAGGTGACGTACATTCTGCATCGTACCCAGCGCCAATTGTTCTTCAACCCAGCGAATATAATGGGCGTGGTTTTCAAAGAGGGGCACAAAGGACGGCGTTTGGGGAAAGACTCGCCAGCGGCTGGAATGGGAGCCGGTTGCTTGGTGATCGAGGAAGGGCGAAGAGGCACTGAGGGCTAAAAAAAGCGGTGCTTCTAACCGAATTAAACGACAGGCCCGCATTAAAACTTCTGGATCCTCTATCCCGATATTAATATGGACGCTGGCGGTGACCACTTGGGTACCGTAAGTTTGTTCAATGTAGTCGTGGTAAGGGTTTCCCGGTTCCGATCGGTAAAAGCGGCTGGTGTCTCCGGTGGAGAGGGTGCTGCCCGGCAGAATTGTATAATTCCCGAGGGTTTTCAGGTACTGACGCAACTTTAAGCGCGGACGCAAAAGGTCACAGAGTAAGCGATCGTAGCAGCAGAGGGGAGCGGTCGTATATTCCACGTTACGACTATCCGGCTCCCGCACAAAGCGATCGAGTACACTGACAATCCGATCAGACAACCCTACAATTTCTGCATGAGGCGTTCCGGTGTAGAGTTCAATTTCAAAACCTTTACAAAGCAGCACGGGCGTTCCTTCTCTTAACCTGCACGGGATGATGGGCTCTCGGCTCACGGGAGCTTGCCCCATCGCCTGAGATTCTATCCTAGCCCACCGTAACAACTTCCCATGAAATCCCATGAAATTTGTTGATGAGTACCGCGATCAAAATCAGGTGCAGCAGTATGCCCAAGCCCTGCAAACCCTGATGACTCGACCCTGGACAATCATGGAAGTCTGTGGTGGACAAACCCATAGCATTGTCAAATATGGCTTAGATACCTTACTTCCCCCCGACTTAACCCTCATTCACGGCCCCGGCTGTCCGGTGTGTGTCACCTCTTCCCACTGGATTGACGGGGCGATCGCTCTGGCCCAGGATCCCAAGGTCATCCTCTGTTCCTTTGGGGATATGCTGCGGGTTCCCGGTTCCCGCACCGTCTCTACCCCCGGTGCCCCAGCGGATTTGCTCAGTGCCAAGGCTCAGGGGGCCGATGTGCGGGGGGTCTACTCTCCTTTGGATGCCTTAAAACTGGCCCAGACCAACCCAGAGCGCACCGTGATCTTCTTTGCCGTGGGCTTTGAAACCACTGCCCCCTCCACCGCCATGGCCGTATATCAAGCAGCTCGACTGGGGCTTACCAATTTTGCGCTTTTGGTTTCCCATGTGCGCGTTCCCCCCGCGATCGTGGCGTTGATGTCTTCGCCAGACTGTCAAGTGCAAGGGTTTTTAGCCGCCGGTCATGTCTGTACCGTAATGGGCACAGCGGAATATGATCCCCTGGTGGAAACCTTTCAAGTCCCGATCGTGGTCACAGGGTTTGAACCGCTGGATATTATGCAAGGGATCTACCACTGTGTGAGTCAACTCGAAGAGGGCAAAGCGATCGTTACTAACCAATACAAACGATCGGTCAAACCCGAGGGGAACCCAACAGCCCGTCAGTTAATTGACACCGTCTTTCAGCCCGTCGATCGGGATTGGCGGGGCATTGGCGTGATCCCCGATAGTGGCTTAGAACTACGATCGGCCTATCAACAATTTGATGCCCGTCAATACCTAGCCGCAAACTGGGAAACGACGCTGGCCACTGCCGAGGAGAATCCCTGCATTAGTGGCTTGGTTCTGCGAGGGGTGAAGAAACCCCAGGATTGTCCTGCCTTTGGCACTGCCTGTACTCCCGACCATCCCCTCGGTGCGCCAATGGTATCCTCGGAGGGGGCCTGTGCGGCCTATTATCGCTATCGTCCGAATTGAGCAAGAACATCCTGGCATCCCTTGCAGTCTTAGGAGGTCTTAGATTTAGATCGCTGCAAAACTAAACGCAAAAATGGCATCATTAAAATCATTGTCGCTAATGCCTAGGTTAGCAGGCAAATCTTCAAAGCCAAAGATATTGTTTCCACGGGCTTGCAGGTGAGCCACACCATCTGGGTTCGCACCACTAAAGGCAAAGTATGCCACTAGATCAGACCCAAAGTTGGCGGCATCGTTGAACACACCATCGGATTCGGCATTTTCAGCCGCAATGAAACCTTCAAATCCTAAAGCACCAGCATTAGCAATGACAAAGGGAGCATAAAGTTTACCACCAGCTAAGAGGACATCACCAAACTGCTCCACAGTAGTATTACGAGTGGGATCTCCTGATGAGCCTGAGCGAATTGAGAAGGCACTCACTCGATTCGCAATAGCAAGTTCTGCATATCGAGAGGGGTTATCAGAGGGAAGCAGTACTATATCTCCATCAAGAATTGCACCATTTCTGTTCACTACCTCATACAGCCCTGTCAGGTTATCAAACACAGCCTCAACTCCCAGGGCCAGCACATCGTCCGTGAGCCGAGTTGTAATTTGCGAGCCTTGTCCTGCAGGTGTTGTATTATAGGCAAAGACTGTGTCAATTAGCCCTTCCGCATTCTCCTCAAAGTCAACCTCAACCGGGTTATCTGGACGAGTTACATTGATACTGAAGGTTTGTTCTGGACTGGTATCAATGCCACC
>JBEAPM010000191.1:0-3914 GCA_041164445.1 Cyanobacteriota bacterium | reverse complement strand
CCTGAAGGCGTTGGTGTAAAAAAGGCTTGATGCTTTCTAAGGACTGCTCCAACAAATGATCGAGATGGAGAGACTCCCGATCGTGAAGGGAACTAAACTCTAAACTACACTGGTGAATCTGAGCTAACACCTTACCCATTTCAAAGGACTGGGTTGTATTGAGATCGCCAACGGGAACATCTCCAGGGGCATAAATAAAGAGTGCGGCGGAACGAATCCCCTCTGGTGCTTCTAACTCTATTAACAGATCGCCGTTCCGGGTACGGAGGGGATAGGCTACGGAAATCCGTTGTTTCTGGAGAAAGTCCAGCCACTCCAGTTCAAAGGCAACCTCTGTTGTGGAGCGCCAGTGGGCATGGGAAACCCGCAAAATATAAGTACTGGCTTGGGTTTCCACCCGATAAATATCGCTAATACCCCGATTCCAAAATTGGCAAGACTTGATCAGCCCAAGATCGTACTCAGACAATACCCGATCGATCAGTGCTTGGGCCGAGAGGGTGGAGTAAAGGACAGGAAAGGTATCGCGGGCCATGAATGGCGGCTGCACAGGCACAAGCGGGGAGGTTTTTGAAAATCTGCTTTATCCTGTCAGCTTTTGTCTAGAGAAAAGGTATTTAATGTTACGAATAGACCATAAATTTTAGGTTATGACCTTAGATGGGGAGGAGTGCATCGCATGATTCAGTTTGGTCGAGACCTGATCGAACCGGGGGAGCAGCGGGAGTGGCTGGTCACGAATGGCATTGGCGGTTATGGGGCGGGAACGATCGCTGGGGTGTTGACCCGTCGCTATCAGGGCTTACTCATTGCTGCCCTCAAACCACCGTTGCAACGAACCCTGCTGGTGACCAAGGTAGAGGAAACCCTGCTGAGGGAGGATGGGCAGTATCCTCTTGAGGACGATCGTCGGATTGAGGGGGAGGATACCGCCCGGCTTCCCCAGGGCGATCGTTTCTTGGAAAGCTTTCATCTCGATCGTCAAGTCCCCTGTTGGCGCTACAGTTGGGGGCTGACCCAAATCGAAAAACGCATTTGGATGGCTCAGGGGGAGAATACTACCTATGTTCAATATGAGTTAGTGCGGGGCACAGAGCCCGTTACCCTTGCCTTCGGCATCCTGGTCAACTATCGCAATCACCATGCCACGACCGAAGCCCGAGGCTGGCGAATGGAGGTGACTCCGGTGACTGAGGGGTTGAGGGTTCAGGCCTTTGCAGAAGCCCAACCCTTCTTTTTACTCAGCCCAACGATCGCGTTGGAGCCAGTTCACCAGTGGCAACGGGGCTATGATTTAAGCCTAGAACGATACCGAGGGCTACCGTCCTTAGAGGATCACCTCAAAGTTGCGACGGGCCAGGTCACCTTATCGCCCCGGCACCCGGTCGCCTTAGTCTTTTCCACCCAGGCAAGCCCCCAGTTAGATCACGGTCAAGCCCTGGCGGAGCGCTATGCCCATAGCCAAGATCTGCTCGATCGAGTATTGACGAGGATACCCCAGCCTCCAGTAGCGGCCCCCCCAGCCTCGTCGGAACCTGCAACTCCGCCGTGGCTCCCCCAACTCCTGCTGGCAGCGGATCAGTTCATTGTCGATCGCTCTACCCTCAACCCCCTCACCCAGCAGCGAGAACCTGGAAAAACCATCATTGCCGGATATCCCTGGTTTGGGGACTGGGGCCGAGACACCATGATTAGCCTGCCGGGTTTAACCCTCGTGACGCAGCGCCCGGACATTGCCCGCCCCATTTTACTGACCTTTGGGCGTTACCTCAGTGAGGGGATGTTGCCAAATGTTTTTCCGGAAGCCAACGAAACGCCGCAATACAATACTGTCGATGCCACCCTTTGGTACTTCAATGCCATCGCCTATTACTGCACCGCAACCCAGGACTGGAGTTTATTGGAGGAACTCTTTCCCGCCTTAGAGACGATCGTGGCTTGGCATCAACGGGGAACCCGCTACCAGATTCACTGGGATGCTGAGGATGGACTGATCTATGCGGGGGAACCGGGCGTTCAACTAACCTGGATGGATGCCAAAGTGGGGGACTGGGTGGTGACCCCTCGCCAAGGCAAGCCGGTGGAAATCAATGCCCTCTGGTACAACGCCTTAATTTTGATGCAGGGATTTGCCCAGCAGTTAGGTCGATCGCCTCAACCCTATGGGGAATTAGCCGCCTTAGCCCGAGCCGGATTTCAGCAGTTTTGGGCGGCAGACTTGGGGTATTGCTGCGATGTCATTGCTAGTCCCCATGCACCCCAGGGCCGAGATACGGCACTGCGGCCCAATCAACTCTTAGCCGTTACCCTGCCCGCCCCTCACCTCACTCACACTGCCCCCCGTTTACTGAGTCCAAACCAAGCGAAAGCGATCGTGCAAACCTGTGGCCGGTGGTTACTCACCTCCTACGGACTGCGATCGTTATCCCCTCAGGATCCTCAGTATCAAGGCCACTATGGGGGGGCCCTCGTGGAGCGGGATGGAGCCTATCATCAAGGAACCGTGTGGGGGTGGTGGATTGGTATCTACGCCGAAGCTCTCTTTCAGGTTTATGGCGATCGGGCTCAAGCATTGAGTTTATTAGCCCCCATGGCGGATCAACTGCGATCGCAATGCGTGGGGACTTTAGCGGAAATTTTTGATGGCGATCCCCCCTTTGCTCCTCGGGGAGCCTTTGCCCAGGCCTGGACGGTGGCGGAGGTTTTACGCAGTTGGGCAGTCATTAGCGGGAATTAAGCCCGAGTTTCTGGAAGTTAAGCGCATTTTCCAGATTTTAAGGAGACTTTTCCTAAAATCCCGTGAACGTCCTCAACGCCGCAAACCCTGGCATGATCTGGAATGGCCAAAAACGAGGGGGAAACACTTAAGTTCGGAGTCTAAAAACCGGATTATCCCTGGTTGAAAACGGGCAAAACAGACAAACTGAAGTCATGGAAAACAAATCGAAAGCCAATCGTTGAGAGGTAACCCCATGACATATACCAGCGAAGTTGTTTTATTTCAGAAATCCGGTACCGGTCGCGTAGAGGAAGTCGTCACTCCAGGGCAAAAGGGATGGGTCGCCTATGCCGGTTCCTACTGGTCCGCCAAGTTTTATCAAGCCGATTTTGCCGGAACGATCGCTCCGGGGGAACAGGTCACGGTTTTAGGTCGTCAGGGAAACACACTACTGGTCATGCCGAGGGGCTACGCAGGGGTAGAACCTCATCGCCAAAAAGAGCAATTGGGAAGGCGATCGGCTATTCAGCAGATTCGTCTATGTTTTGGTTAAGCAACTTATAAAACTCGTTCAATTTTCTCCGGAGAATAGCTGTATCGTTCCCTAACCGCCAGTTTCAGGTAGAACAGTCGTTCAGCTTCATTTTTGCAGCGTGAAATAAGGACTGAATGATGTGTCCAGCTTAATTGTGTCAGCAGTGATGACACAATTTCAAAATCGGGGAGTAATTTCAGACTTGTTTCCGATCTAAAAATCAGGAGAATCCCTGAGCCAGTAATACCTTGAGAAAGGTACTTGTGCAAACGATTCTCAATCCATCTCGTTCTTAACCCGTACTGAATAAGACTAAATAGCGATCGGGATATTCCCTTATCGAGTGCGCTGCAAGGACAACGTAACCTGAACCTCTCCCATCCCTACTACTGGGCTGCCTTCACGATCGTTGGCAGTCCGTGGTAAACTCATCCACAAGCTTGAGGATTTGTCCCATGAAACATATTCGATTTGACTGGGCTATCAAAAAGATTCTGCGGGATAAAGTTAACTTTGTCATTTTAGAAGGATTTCTGACCGAGTTAATTGGGGATGCCATCACGATCGAGTCCATTCTAGAAAGCGAAAGCAATAAATTTGCCGAAGATAGTAAGTTTAACCGGGTTGATATTCTAGCGCGTAGTAGTGACGGCAAACTAG
>JBEAPM010000190.1:0-24138 GCA_041164445.1 Cyanobacteriota bacterium | reverse complement strand
AATTAAAGCATCTTTACCCGGTGTTTGAGGAAGCGGCATAGTCAAATCTAATGCCTCATTTTAGCTGTGTCGTACCAGTAGAACGAAGTCCAATCTCTTGATGCTATGTCCCCAGAAACCGGGGATCTGAGAATAGTTGCACATCGCGTCACTCTAGCCGTGACAGGTCTCAGACGCGGCTTTCACTTAAAACGACTTAAAACGTTTGTCCTACCGCCAGCGGCACCTGACTCTCGCCCATTTGCAGCAAGGCCTTGCCATCTTGGGTTCCAGTAAAGGTTGCCCCATTCACTAAACGCCCCCCTACCGTCACCTGCTCGATCGTTCCATTGATTTTAAACAACGCCATAGATTGATCGCCCTGCTCCAACAAGCCCAGAAGTTCTCCACCGTTATTCCCTGGGATCGGCAAAGGGGCACGATAGGCTAATTGAGAAATGGGGGAGGTCGCTAAAGGTTCCGCCACCTCGGGTGCCGGATACTGGGCAGGCAGATCCGGTGGCGTAAGGGGAGCAAGGGCCTCAACCGCTGGCGGCTCTGGAGGAACATTGGCGATCGCTCTTTCTGGAAGAGCGGCAGGAGCGGCAGCATAGGTGGGGGGCGGTGGTGGCGCAGCAGTATAGGCGGGGGGCGGAGACACAATGTCGAGGGCTTCTAATCCGTTTAGTTTATCCAAAGCCTCAGCATTGCTGGACGAGGTTTGTTGTGCCGCTAAGCGATCGAGGTGGTAAAGCTGACGCTGAGCCGTTTCAATAAAATCCGTAGCATCCGTAGTCAGAGCCTCTGGTTCCGCACTGGCCAGGGATGCTCCCCACAGCAAGCTTTTCAAACTCACCACGGGATCGGCATACAGCAGGCTACTCATTGCGGCTCCGCAACTAAAGAGCACCAGATGTCGCAGATGTTTGTGCCAAGGGCGAGATCGGGTCAGGGATGCTTCAGCCTCAGAGGTTTGAGACGAGGATGACTCCACCAGGGTCGTCAACGGAGGACTGTCTAGGAGAGGGCTGCAATCTGAAGAGTCTGCGGCAAGACGGTGGGGGGTTGGGACAGAATAGAGGTGCCAAGTGGCCTGAATAACCCATGCACTCTGGGCTTCGGGATTGAGAGGTTCCGGCGAAAATCCTGTGGCGGAAAACGACCCGGGCTGATGTGATGAAGTATCCAACTTGACAAACGGTAAGAAAGTTGATATTGATGTGCCAGAACACTCCGGGAGGGGGCAAAAACCTTCTGTAGTAAAGTTGAGATCTGAGTCAGAAGGAGACTCAGGGACTAAAGGGACGAGACGCAGACTCATGATCAACTCCGGAAGGGGATAGCAGAACTCCTAAGTATTCCTTCTTAATACATTTACCAGAATTGCTACTGATTAAGCTAGAGGCTCACGATACTTTTTGCGCCAGGGGGATAAAATGATGGATGCGGTTAGAGCTCCCTCAAGGCTCTCGATCCCACTCAGGATAACCGTTTCGTTTTTTAGTCTGCGTTCTAGCGATCGTTTTTTATTCATGACTTCTTCTTCCGTTTCTTCTCAAGTCCTTCGCCAAACGGTTCTTGGCTCTCGGCGGCTAAGTAACTACTTTTGGGCAGTGGTCATCTCCATGGGGGGCGTGGGTTTCTTCCTCTCAGCCCTGTCTAGTTACACTAAGGTCAACTTTTTACCCTTTTCCGATCCAACCCAATTGGTCTTTATTCCCCAAGGGATTGCCATGGGCTTTTATGGCGTAGCGGCGATCGTTCTGTCTACCTACCTTTGGCTGGTGATTCTCTGGGATGTGGGGGGTGGTTTCAATGAATTTAATGCTGAGACTCAACAAGCGACCATTCTGCGCCACGGCTTCCCCGGAAACGATCGGCTTGTGGAATTGGTGTATCCCTTTAACCAAATCCAATCCATTCGCATCGAAATTAAGGAAGGGGTGAACCCCAAACGGGCGCTTTACTTAAAAGTACGCAACAAAGGAGAAATTCCCCTCACCCGTGTTGGCCAACCCCTAGCCCTGGCACAAATTGAAAATCAAGGGGCAGAGTTAGCCCGCTTCCTGCGGGTTCCGTTGGAAGGGCTATAGACCTGGATCGTCTACCCAGATTCGTCTCGGTGCTCCAACCATGCCGATAGATTGGGTTGGGGGGAGAGCGTCAAAGCTTCGGATTCTGTCCCCCTAGTCGCTTTTGCAAACCAGGGCAATAGCCCTGACCAGGCAATGCTTTGAGGTTGAACTGATCACGTACCCTAAGCGACACCCTGAGCGGTTTTCATCATCTCCACCAAGACCACATGGGCTTCCTTGGCATCCCCGAGGGGACGGGGAAAGGGAATGCGCAGATTTTCTAAATTGTCCGCGATCGTCACTTCCAGATCCATGCCTTCGGCGTCAATGCTCCGCAAGGTGGCGGCTTCTGCGGTGGACAATTCGCCAAAATGTCGGGCATAGAGCAACACCGCATCGGCATGATCTTTGTTCATGTGGTTGCAAATGCGATTGCTTACGGCGGAGGTAATGGTTTCAGTTGCGTCAGCCATGGCCAAGTTTAGGTGGATAAAGAACATCCCTATCCTATAGCAATCCTTGAGCTTAACGGCTTGCCCCTGAAGGCGAAAGAATTGAATGGAAGAGTGCGGCGCAGCCGTCCGCCACACTCCTGATGTATTCCTGAATACTTGCCGAGGCGATTCGGGTGTTCTGGTGTTCAGTTTCCTCAGGATTTGCAATGCGCCATACAATGGAAAGCTGATGATCCTGGATCTATGCCGTCCTCATTTCTGAATTCTGATGCCCATACTAGAGTCTTCCGTTGTGCAGCGATCGTTTCCCCTCTGTTTAGTGGGTCTGGTCACGATCGTCTGTTTAGGGGGCTGTGGTTCTACCGCCCAAACCCCCTCCAGTTCTAATACCGCAACGCTGGAAGCCTCAGCGGATCCCCTCAACCCGGCGGAATCGTGGCAAATTTCTGTGACGGGGGTCGGTCCCATTGAATTTGGTATGACCTTGGCTGCTGTGCGTTCTGTGCTTCCCCCTGAGATGACCCTCACCCCAGAGCCGAACCTCTTGGTGGATTGGGATGGGATGGCCCTGCGGGAAAATGAAACCTCCCTGTTGTATATTCTCTTCCCCGCCGGAACGATCGTCACGGATAGCTCTACCGTTAAGCTGCTAATGGTGGTGGATCCGCGCTATACCACCCCGGAAGGCATTGGCCCCGAGAGTACGATCGCGGCGGCTCAGGAGGTCTATGGCCAAGCCACCCTTTCTTACAATACTGACGACGAGTCACGGGAGTATGTACGTTTTCTTGAGTCTCCCCCCTATTTAGGATTCCGCACCACTGGGTCTTCAGGGCAATGGGTGGGCCAGTACCAAGGGTCTGCTGATGGGAGTTACTACGAAACCGAGGATTTTGATCCCGATGGCACCATTGCGTTTGTCTTAGTGGATGGGTTTTTAGAACTGGGTGATGGGACAGATCAGGCGGATCCAGAGGCGGTAACGGAGACTCCGGCGGCAGAGATTCCGGGCACGGCTCCTAATAATGCCCTCGATTGCGAGGATCCCAGCACGACTTTAGAAATTAATGCCTGTAGTAAGACGGCCCATGAGGCGGCGGATCGGACTTTAAATGAAGTCTATCAGCAGGTGCAGGCGAATTTAGACGCAAGGGCTTCCGATCAGTTACGGGGGGCTGAGGATGCTTGGCTCAATTTCCGGGATGCCCATTGTAGCCAGTATAGTCAAACCTTTGTGGGGGGCACGGCCTACCCATCGTTCTTATTAGGATGCTTAACCCGTACTACCGAGGAGCGCACTGGCTATTTAAGACAGGAACTCGGCTTGTTTCCAGAGCAGGATCGGACTTATCCGGATTTGGGGGTACTTAACGTTGACGGGCAAAGCATTGATTGTCGAGATCCCCAAGCCACCCCCGTGGTGAACTATTGCGCCCAACAGTCCTATGCGGAAAGCGATCGTGCCCTCAATGAAGCCTACCAAACCCTAAGCGGCCGGTTGACCGCCTCCAGCAAAGCAGCCCTCACGGAAGCCCAACTGGCCTGGTTGGAGTATCGGGATCGCCATTGTGAATTTGCCACCCGTGAGGCGGTGGGGGGCACTGGCTATGAAGGCTACCGCAGTAATTGTTTAGAGGATCTAACGCGGCAGCGTACTGAAGAGTTAAATATCCAACTCGATCGCTAGGGGTAGGTAGGATGCTAACGGTTGAACTCCGAGCCGCGAAACTTCCCTGGTTGGGAGCGATTGCGGTGCATTATTGGTTTGTGATTCTCAGCGCCGATCGCAGCGATCGGTGGGAGGTTTGGCAGAACAGGATCGTACCCTCCACCTCCGCTAACCACCTCCACTGGGGCCACCTCCACTCCAACCTGATGGAAGCAACCAGAGGGGTGGGCAATGGGCCCAGTTGGCGAGTGGCCCAGTGGCCAGAACCCGCCGCCATCGACTTCATGGAGATCCTAGAGTCTAGTCCTTCGACCTATCCCTACACCGATCGCTATTGCTTTTGGCCAGGGCCCAACAGTAATACCTATGTGCAGTGGGTCTGCCAACAAGCCCAACGCCGTTACGGCCATCTCCCCGTTGCCTTATCTTGGCGGGGATGGGGCAAAAATTTCCCTATTCCGGCTTCGTTGAAGAAAAACTAACTTCCTCCACTGCTCCCGCTTCTCCTAAGGGGTGGGGTTGTTCATTATTTAGGGCCACCAAGACTCCCCCCGCATTACCAGCTCGGATGGTGACTTGCTTTTCCCCAGCCCAAGTGCGCTGGGCCCCCGGAGCCAAAATTCCTTCAAAACTATTTTCTTCATCTACCGTGACCCGCATCCAAGACTGCTCCTTAATACTGACTAAGACCTGAACCGGTTTGTCGGGAGCGATCGTGGCGGGGGTAGGCAAGCGCTGTAAAGACGCTTGATAGGACTTGAGGTGAGTGATTGGAGCTAGGGTGAGGGCGTTAATGAGGGGAAAAGCAGACTTCAGGGCACTACTGGAGGCAAAATCTTGAGTCCGTAACTTATTGTCCGACACCGGTTGACCTGCGGTTGGAGGACGTTCGGGTAGCTCTAATTCCAAGGGTAGGGAAGACGCAGAGGAGGGTACCGATCGGTTCATCAAGACCGACAGCCCATTCACTGCGGAAAAAATCAATAAAACATAGAGAAAGTAAAGATGAATGGGTTGCAGTTGTCCCCCATTCCAGCGAATCCAGAAGTTCTGCTTTGAGGCTCCCGTCTCCAAGGGAAAACGCTCAGCGATGTCTGTACCCGGCAAATCCAGGGCTTCTGCAAAGCGTCGAATTAGCCCACGAATATAGACCGATTCTGGCAGCACTTCCATCTGACCAGCCTCAATGGCTTGCAGTAAACGCCGTTGAATTTTGGTACTTGCCGCAACCTGTTCTAGGGATAACCCCTTTTGCTCTCGGCATTGACGAAGATGATCCCCAAGCTCAGCCAGAGATAGGGACTGAACTTGGTCGAGACGAAGTGCTGTTTGACTACGCCGCTTCCGCATTACTTTCACCCTTAACACTCCTCAAGAAACTTGAAATACAAACTCCTCTTCGACTAAGGTCACTACCTGAGCCTAAGCGTTGCTTTACATTTCTAAGCCTATCATTTTTATTGAGAATCTTGTAGGGGAATGAGTAAATATGCTGGGTTCAGTTAGGCGACGGAGTTTTTTCGCCGATCCCTGTAGAGAAGAATCCTCAAGGGATTGACCGGCTTACCCTGGCAGGATTCTGAATCCCGAAAGACTGCTTTTTTGTTCTGGCTAGTCGGATGTAATCCGAACCTATGGATCTTAACTTTTCTGTGTCAAGGGGAAAATCCCGATCGTGCCTGTGCTAGATCGGCTTTGCACTGAAAAATTGGATGGCAGAGTACAGCGCTCCGTGCCGCACTCTGCCGCCTGAAGTGGGTTGCCGCTCCATCAAAGACAGGGGGAATGGGCCAGATTGGTCGTTCTCCCTGTTTGGAACCTCAAGCTTGACGGATTAGGCTTAACGCGATGTGCAACTATTCTCAGATCCCCGGTTTCTGGGGACATAGCATCAAGAGATTGGACTTTGTTCTACGAGAAACTGGGAATCTTGGGATCTTGGCACTTAAGTTGCACACGCCGTTAGGCTTAGATTTAGGATCGCTAAAGTGAGCATTAAAAACGGGGTTATAAGCGGGGTGACAAGTGGGGTCTAATTACTCAGGGTTTCCTGGGTCAACTGAAGGAAGGGTTGAACCATCGCATATTCTTCTGCACTTAACGATCGCTGCAGTACGGCAGTCATAACCTCATAGGTAATTTGGCAGCTTTTTTGGGTTCCAAAGGCTTTCATAATGGTCTGGAACCAGAGCAAAAAGCGTTGGCGATAGGTTTCGATGTCATTCATTAAAACGGCATGGGCAATGTAGCGAATGACCCGGAGGGTATCTTGTTGCCATTTTTTACTGAGATCTTGAGAACCCGATTGAAACACTTCAGGATGTTTGGCGTTGAGGTAGCTATATACTTTTTGCACCAGATCCGATTCCATGGCGCGAAGCTTGCCGTAGAGTTCCTTACGTTGGTGGAAGGATTGAACGTAATCCTCTAGGAATTCCAGTTCTTGATCTTGGGCAAAACGATCTTCGGTAGCACGGCAAAGTTGATCCAGTTGACTGAGCATGGATGCGGACTCCTCTAGGAACGAACAAATGACTATAGCGGTTGGGGAATACACCCAATCTCTACATTTTAACGTTAACCCCGTTGGGTTCTCTTTAGATTTTCTGCCCCATTGGGTTGGATCCGGGAAATGGTGTCTCTGGTGCTGAGGGATCAAGGGTTTGTGCCAAACCCGGCGAGATCTACATTTGAGCTGCAATGGAGCACCGCCCCGAGTTCCGTGGCCCATTAGCAAGATGCGGTAAAGTGAATACTGGCTTCAATATCCACAATCTACGCAGTCTAGGCAAAGTCATCTCTTTGGGTATGCCGCATATTCTTTTGTGGGCTATCCACTTAAGGCGGCAGAGTGCGGCGCGAAGCGCCGCACTGCCATTGAATGTTTTCGCTTTGTCTAACGATTGGTCTGCCATTGCATTAACGAGGAAGAATAAACTGTGACTGTTCGTGTTCGCCTAGCCCCTAGCCCCACCGGGAATTTACATATTGGTACTGCCCGCACGGCGGTGTTTAATTGGTTGTTTGCTCGTCACCATGGCGGTCGCTTTATTCTGCGCGTGGAGGATACCGATTTAGAGCGATCGCGGCAGGAATATACTGACAATATTTTGGAAGGGTTAACCTGGTTAGGGTTAACTTGGGACGAAGGGCCTTTTTATCAAACGCAGCGCTTTGACCTCTATGCCAAAGCTATTCAAGACTTACTGGATCGGGGCTTAGCCTACCGCTGTTATTGCACGACGGCGGAGTTGGATGAGATGCGAGAAGCCCAAAAAGCGCGGGGGGAAGCGCCCCGTTACGATAATCGCCACCGTAACTTAAGTCCTGAAGCAGAAGCTGCCTTTCAGGCGGAGGGCCGCACGGCGGTGATTCGCTTTAAAATTGAAGACGATCGGGAAATTGCCTGGACTGATTTAGTGCGGGGGCGTGTGGTCTGGAAAGGCCGAGATCTGGGGGGGGATATGGTCATTGCCCGGGCGGCTGCGGTTGGTACCGTGGGGCAACCCCTCTATAACTTTGTGGTGGTGGTGGATGATCTGGATATGCAGATTAGCCATGTAATTCGGGGAGAGGATCATATTGGCAATACCCCCAAACAAATTTTGCTGTATGAAGCCCTGGGAGCCGAGCCGCCCCAGTTTGGCCATACTCCCCTGATTCTCAATGCTACGGGGCAGAAACTCTCGAAGCGGGATGGAGTGACTTCTATTTCCGACTTTCGGGATATGGGCTACACCGCCGAAGCGTTGGCGAACTATATGACGCTGCTAGGTTGGTCACCGCCGGAACCGATGACGGAGCGTTTTCAACTCTCGGAGGCGGCTCAGCATTTTAGTTTCGATCGGGTCAATAAAGCGGGAGCCAAGTTTGATTGGGATAAGTTGAATTGGCTCAATGCCCAAGTGTTACATGAAATGTCCCCAGAGGAGCTTGTGCAGCGTTTAGTCCCCGTTTGGCAGACGGCGGGCCAGAGTTTTACGGCGGCGGAGGAAGCCTGGTTGTCCGGTTTAGCCACCTTAATTGGGCCAAGCTTAACCCTGCTCAAGGATGCCATTGACCTGAGTCGCTTTTTTGTCACTGAAACGATCGCTTGGGATCAAACGGCTCACGATCATTTTCAGCAGGCCGGAACCCGTGAAGTCATTCAGGCAATTCTCGATCGTCGTGACGTGTTGGCAACCTTGGCCGCCGCAGCAAATCCCCTTGACGAAGCCAATGTTGAGCGGGCCCAGGATCTGATCAAAGCGGTGGTGACAGCCACAGGAGCCAAAAAGGGTTTAGTGATGCGAACCTTGCGGGGGGCTTTAATGGGAACAATGCAGGGCCCTGACCTGTTGCAATCTTGGTTATTGCTCAATCAACGGGGCTGGGATCTGCCTCGCTTTGAAGCCTGTGTGAATACGCCAGATTAGGGCACCTCGATCAATGGGATCAATGGTGGCGATCGGCTGCGCCACCATCCCCATTCTTGCGTTGTTAGGGAGCAGCGTAGGGGAAAGCCCCCGGGGTTGCCCCCAGCATCACAATGGAACCGATCGTTAAATTAAATTAAATTAAATGGGTTTATACCGTCACAGCCGGGCGGTCACAGGGGAACCGCCCGTACCTCTAGATTTCAACATGAACATGAGAATTGCTGAATTTACTCCCAGTCCAAGAGGTATTCCTGCAGAATGGTGGTATCCCCTTCCATCACGGTTAAAAAGTTTCCTTTGGCCGTACCAAAAATAATGAGATAGGTGTAATCACCATTGATGGCTTCAAACCAACTGCCATCATTTGCATAGTCTGAGAGATCTAATTCGATCGCGTCTTCCGTTACCTTGTCCATACCTACATAGGTATACGGGGCATGACCCCCACAGATGCTGAGCCAATAATTTTCCGTTTCTGCCACTAAGTAGGTACTTTCTTCCTCAAGGCAGAGATCATATAACTCCGCCACCAGCATGGGCGGTGGGGCAACCTCCACCGTGAGGCTAGAGGGTTCCAGGATGGCGGGGGTGAGGGAATTTGTATCGATCGCTTGGGCAGAGAGGGGGGTGAATCCAGCGACTAGACCGATGCCTAAGGCGGCACCGAGAGACCAAAGGGAGGAGAACATAGCAGTACTCTGGTGAGGTGAGCATATCCCCATCATAGGCCATTCAATTTGGATTCAGGATTTGAACTCTGCTTGGGGGGACTGGGAGAAGACGATCGCTGTTGAGATTCGAGTAATTTGCGTTGGTAAGGGTCTAAGTCCTTCCGCCAGACCAAGCGATGCCCTTTCAAACAAGCCCCCCGATCCCTCACCTGTGCTTGCCACTGCCGTAGATTCCAGCCCCGTTCCCGTAAAACGGTGTCCTCTAAAATTCCCCATTGGTATTCCTGCTGGGTCAGCTTGGCAAATTTGTTGTAATGGGGATACTGAGGGCTCACCAACCGATCTTTGCACACTAATACGGGAGGGTTCTCAGTGCGATCGTACTCCTGATAGTAAACCCGGGCGGACTTGAGATCGATTTTCATGGCGTTGCGCACAAGGGGATGGGGATCTTGATCAAAATGCTCCGGAGTATAGTAGGTGATGGCGGCTTGTTTCCAGTGGAGGCGCACGATCGTAGCCCCTTCGGGACGGCCAAAGGTACGGGCTCCACACCCCTCATAGAGCCGCAATAAAGGATCGAGTTCCTCTAAACGATCGCAGTGTAGCCAGAGGGATTTTTTGTAGAGCAGCCCCACCGCACTGCGCTGACAAGCTTCCCGCAGCAGGGACAAGTTGCCGACACTCATCAACATCAAGTCCGCTGCAACACAAGCTTCCTTATAGCTGCCAAATAAGCCCTTTAAGTCCCCTTGCGTAACCGGATCCAGTTCACTCAGGCGGGGGCGTTTGCCAAACTGAGTTAGGGCTAAGTACACGAGCCAGTCCTGCCGACGTTGCTCACGCAGGCCATCCCACTCAGCGGCATTGGTGGCTTTGAGGATCAGGTTAAAGGCTTGTTTAATGCTGTTGAACTGCTCGGTAATGGCTTGTAAGTCTGCTTGGGCGGCAATCTCCTCGGAGTTTGGCAGTCGTCCCCGCTCAGTGTAGAAATCCATTAACGGTTGCAGGAGCGATCGGTATTCCTCAAAGCGGCTGACCTTTGTGTTTACCCTGGGCGTGGTTGCCCGGGAACGAAAGCGACTGGCCCGAAATACCTCTGCCTCGGCACTCTCCCGGAAGACCAGATAAATCCCCAAGGCGATCGGGATGGCATCTACCCCTAACACCTGATCAATATAGGCTTTGAGTTCCTCCTGTTCGTAGTATTTCTGAAACGTATTACGGCTAGTGATGACCCCATCTCCGTAAGCCAGCCAGCCCCGGTTGGCATCCTCCACTAAAACTTGAGCCGCCACGACTAACACCCGACGGGCTAACTGCCAGGCATTGAGCAGCGCTTCCCGCCGTTCCTGGGGGTCTTCAATGACATTGATGATATAGCCCAAGTTGACCACCTCGGCCTGCATCCAGGGGGTATCACCTTGATAGTAAGGATCCCAGCCCTCCGCAACACAACCCGCCTTGGCCAATCGCGTAATATCTCCCCCTCGCCCACAGCCGTAATCAAAAAAGGAAGTGCCCGGTGGCAGTAAGCCCGCTTCCCTTGCTAAGCGCACTGGCTTGGAGAGGGCATTGCGGTGAATGGCTGCGCGGTGACGATCGATCGTTGGTTTGCAGGGTGCAGCAGGGAATCGCTGCGCGATCGTACAGGCCAAGGCATGATCGTGAATTTCAAGACCGTAACTTTTCAGGCGTTGCTGCCAGTTGAGGCGGGTTCCAATCTGATGAGATTGTTTGAGTAGACCCAGTTTCTCCTCCTGATGCGTGAGGGTGGCAAAGGTGGCGTAGTGGGGATAGGTGGCTAAAACAAAAGTTTCCTTGCGATGCAGAACGGGGGGATTGAGGGTCTGTCCATAATCGCGCCGTTGCACCTGATGGGTTTCTACATTGACCTGCACACTATAGTCCAGGGCCGGATGGGGATCGGCATCAAAGCAGGAATAGCAGAGAAAGGAAATCTGAGGTTGACTGAAGTGGAACTTGAGGAGGGTGACTTCGAGATCGTGGGGCAGCAGCGATCGGGCCTGGGTGGCAACCGTTTGAAGCCAAGGATCTAACTGAGTCAGGGCAGAGCAATGCACATACAACGCATCGGGCAATCGCTTGCCAAGGGGACTTTGTTTACAAACTGTCGTGACCCGTTCCCAATCCGTCAAATTGCGCTCCTGATTTTGCTGGACTCCCTAAAGGCGATAGAACGCTCTATCCACTTCCGGCGAAAGCGTGGGCACTTTCGGCAGTCCCTTGGGGTTGCGCCCGCCGCATCCTTGCTTAACGGTTTGTCCTTCAGGGAACCCGTGGCACTCCCCCTCACGGTAGGGGTTTTATTGCGACCTGATCACAGCCCCTAGTTTAGGCGATTCTTTGCCGCAGGAACAACGGTTTCAGCAGTCTAGTCCTTCAACTGATTGGGGCGACCCCCTTAAGGCGGAAGAGTGCGCCGTACTCTTCCCTTAAATTTTTTTGCTTTCAGTGGACAGCTCTGATGTAGGACTGCTGTATGCAAAATTTTGAATTTTTCGAGGTGCCCATCAGGGCAAGGTGCTGTAACATTTAAGGCGCTTAGATCGATCTCAAAATCGTACACGACTCCAGCCATTGGCTGATGCTTTGGCTACCCTATCCTCTATGTCCAGCACTGCTCCAACTTTAGAACATCCTGAATCAAAATTGCGCTTTGTCCCTTTTTTAGGGGAAGAAGTCTGTCAACCTTACGATCGCTCTACGATCGTCATTTTACCTATTCCCTTTGAGGCAACGACCACCTACCGTCGAGGCTGTGCCTATGGGCCCGAAGCTATTCTCCAGGCTTCCCAGCAGGTGGAATATTACGACGAAGAGTTAGAGTGGGAAGTCTGTTACGATGTGGGCATTTATACGGCTCCTCCCGTTGCCGATAGTTTAAGTGACCCTGCCCCGGATTCCGCCACCATGTTGCGATCGGTTCAGGAGACTTTGCTGCCGATCTTAGCTGATGGTAAGTTTGTCATTAGTTTGGGGGGAGAGCATAGCATTACAGAAGCGATCGTTGCGGCCTATCAAGCTCAGAATTCCGAGCCGTTTACGGTCATCCAAATTGATGCCCATGGCGATTTGCGCCAGGAATATGAAGGCTCAATTCACAACCATGCCTGTGTGATGCGGCGGGTGCTCGATCGGGGTTTACCCACCTTACAAATTGGGATTCGGGCAATTTGTAAGGAAGAAGCGGATTTAATTAAAGCGAAAAATCTCAAGGTATTTCGGGCCCGAAATCTGGTTAAAAATCCCCATTGGATTGCCGAGGCTTTGGCCACTATTACAACCCCAAAAGTCTTTTTAACGATCGATTTAGATGGTTTAGATCCAACTACTTTACCCGGTGTGGGAACTCCAGAACCGGGGGGCTTAGATTGGTATAGTCTCCTAGATTTTCTCCGTCAAGTTTTCGATCGCCACGAGGTCATTGGGGCCGACATTATGGAATTAGCGCCCTTGGTGGATTCAGTGGTTTCTCAGTTTACTGCCGCTAAACTCACCTATAAATTGATTGGCTATTATGCCAACGGTCAGCAAGATCGAGGCCTGTCAACAGATCTGTAAGAAAAGTAGCAGCCCAAGGGGGAAGAGCGCGGCACTCTTCCCTTAAATTTTTTTACTTTCAGTCGCAAGTCCCTCAGGGCAGGGGCGAGGCATTAATGGTACTGACTTCAAGACCTTGCCGACGTTCTGCTAATAACTTAGGACGCAGGTAGAGGTTTTCCACCAGTACCGAAATGCCCGCAAACCAGGGGGGAACAATTAAAGCCCCTAAAATGCCGAGCACCTGAACCCCCCCCAAGACCGCGAGGAGCTGGTAGAGGGGATGCACTCCCACGGTAGAGCCCACGAGGAGGGGATCCAGGACGTAGGTTTCAATGTTTTGGATGATGACAAAGAGTAAGAGCACCCACAACACTAGCCATCCCCCCTGGGAGAGGGCCACCACTAGTGCTGGAATCGACCCCAAAATTGGGCCCACAAAGGGAATTAAATTAGTCACCCCAGCGATCGCCCCCAAGCCGATCGCAAATTCCCCTAGCCCCAAAAAACTGAGCCCGAGGGTTGTGGCAATGCCCAAAATAAAAGACACCAAAAAGCGTCCCCGAATATAGCCCCCCATCCGATAACCGATGGGCATAGCCTGGGCCGCTAAACGCACATCCCAGGGCTGGGGAAAAAGCCGGACTACACTTTGTAAAAGGGTACGGCTATCTGCAACCATATACCCAGAAATCAGCAGCGTCAAAATCAGGCTAAAGACTCCCCCCACAATACCTCGCGTAATGCCATAGGAGCGCAATACCAATTGCTGAGTAGAGCCGATTACCCAGCGGCTGAGGGATTGCAAGTCAAAAAACTGGCGGATCAGTTCCGGGGGCGTATTGCCCAGACGCAGGGCCCAGTATTCAACCCCAGCCCGCAGGACATCTACAAAGGTGGGTAATTGGCGAATGAGTTGTTGAATTTGTTGTAAAACCGCTGGGCCAATAATGAAGATTAAGCCCACTACCGTGGCAATTAACCCCGTATAGGCCAGTAAAGTGGCCAACCAGCGGGGCAGGCGAACACGCTCTAACACATCGACAATGGGGGCCATGGAGGCTGCCACCACCACTGCGGTTAGAGTAATGACCACTAAAACCCGAATTTGCCACAGCAACACTACTAGAGCAGAGGTGATCAATAAAAATAAAAGACTGGAAAGAGAGACACTGAACCGCTGCTCAGGCATAAGGAAAGAAGGGGAGGAGGATAGCTGTTATTTTATAGCGATCGTTTTCAAGGGTCTACCGGTCTTAGAGAGACCTTACAGGGGTTGGGAGACCCAACCCCTACGGTTTATGGAACGATCGAGGGCAATATTCAATAATTTACAAAATTACCCGGTAGGGGCGGGGTTCCCCCGCCCAATGTAGAATTTTCCCCGGTTGAACCTAAACGATCGGGTGCAATGTTCAATAATTTACAAAATTAACCGGTAGGGGCGGGGTTCCCCCGCCCAATGTAGAATTTTCCCCGGTTGAACCTAAACGATCGGGTGCAATATTCAATAATTTACAAAATTACCCGGTAGGGGCGGGGTTCCCCCGCCCAATGTAGAATTTTCCCCGGTTGAACGTAAACGATCGGGTGCAATGTTCAATAATTTACAAAATCACGGATCATCCATTTTCCATGCCAATGATTTTGTACCCTACATTGGGTTGGGAGACCCAACCCCTACGGTTTATGGAACGATCGAGGGCAATATTCGATAATTTACAAAATCATGGGCTATCATCCAGCACGACACCATCGCCGCTCAATCCGTCTTAAAGGTTACGACTACAGCAGTGCAGGCGCATATTTCATTACCATTTGTGTTCAAGGTCGAGAATGTAGCCTGGGAGAAGTTCAGGAAGGACAGATGATTCCTAGTACGATTGGCCTCATAGTCCAAGATCATTGGGATGCCTTACCCAAACGCTTCCCCAGCATTGAATTAGATGCCTTTACCCTCATGCCCAACCATGTTCATGGTATTTTGCTGTTGACTGAAGCTACCCCCGAAGAACGCCCCAAACTATCCCAAGTCATTGCCTACTGGAAATATCAAACCACTAAGCACATTAATCAAGACCGTGAGTCTATCGGTACTAAATTTTGGCAGCGAAACTATTACGAACACATCATCCGTAACCCAGCTTCCCTCGATCGTTTGCGTCAATATATTATGGAGAACCCTCAAAAATGGGACATCGATCAACTCCATCCACACTTGCGTTCTGACGGGTAATTCCAAATGGAGTTGCGATCGTTCCTACTATTTATGAAGATTCCAGGAGATGCTGGGCTGCGTGGGTAATCCGATCGCTGGGGGAAATAGAACGGGGTAAGGCGGGGAGATGAATCAGGGTCTGTGTGGCAAAGGTTTTCACCAGGGGAGCGATCGAGAGGTCGGGATCCGCACGGTTATTCACCACATAATGATGGCTAATGCCCCGATGCTCTAGCTCCTGCATCAGGCGCTGGGTTTCGGCTACGATCGCGGATTGGTTTTGACAGACAGCAATAAATTCACTGTGCTGCGGATCGGTCAGTTTTTTTTGCGCTGCGACGACCTGCTGACGTAAGCCCCGTAAGCGGCCCATCAGATCAGCCCGACCCACCACATCTTTATATTTAATCCAGAGCTTAAAAATCCAGCCCAGCCAGTCTCCCAGGGCAGTGGGCATTTCTAAAAAGCGAAGCAGGTGCCCCGTGGGGGCCGTGTCCAGCACAATTAAATCCTGATCGCCACGATCGAGAAGATCCATGACTGCGATCAAGGACAACATTTCATCAATGCCAGGGAGAGATTGAGACGCAAGGGTTCGCCACGCTTCTGGGCCGTAGAGGAGTTGCATGCCTTGACTCGAATTCCGATCGACATCGGCATCTCCACTCATCATCTCCGCCAATTCCCAGAGGTAGTCTTCGCGAAACTGGTCTAAAACCACATCTGCGTCCACTTCTTGCAAACTGAGGGTGGCGCTATAGGACTGGGGTTCATGGCCCAAGGTGCAACCAAAGGCATCCCCCAGAGAGTGGGCAGGGTCAATGGAAATGATCCGGATCTGGGCTTGGGGATGACGCTGAGACAGGGCTAAGCCGAGCGCGGCGGACACAGTGGTTTTCCCGACCCCACCTTTTCCTCCCAAAATAATCAGCTTCCGGCCTTGCACCAGAAAGTCCGGCAGAAACGGGGGTTGGGGAGGTGACACCGTTAGGAGCAGTCCCTCCCCCTGCAGGGGGGCAAAGCTAAAGGACTTGACTGGGGTGATCTGTTGAAAAATTTTCTCCAGTGCGTCTAATCCCACGGGCTCTTGATCGCTGTAGGGAATGAGCCAGAGTGGATGCTGATCAGCCCAGGTTTGAAAGGCTGTGACTAACTCCTGTTGTTCCGTAAGACGATCGTATGCCACCGCACTAGGAGAAGCGGTTACAGATTGGATGCGATTTAATAACACCCCTCCCCAAGGAATTTCGAGATCCTGGAGGGCCGTCACAAACCGTTGGCTTTCCACGAGGCTCATGGGTTCTGGAATCGCCACCACAAAACAAGCGGTGCCACAGGTATCCTGAAGCAACGATCGTCCCGCTTGCAGATCGGCCTTAGTAGTCTCTAAAAAGTCATCGGCAACATCACTGCTCCAGCCCCCACTAAAGGTTTTTTGGAGCGTATGGTGCTTTTCCTGAAATAGTTCCAACGCTTCCAACAAGCGATCGAGAAAGTCCATCAAACCCAGGAGATTAAGACTATGACCGCTGGGAGCCATGTCCACCACTACTCGCTCCACCTCTTTTTCCCGGAGCAAGCGTTGAATTTCCAGAATTCCCATTAACTCATCAATACCGGGCCAATTGAGATCCCACACGGGACCTAAATCCGCCGCTTCTACAAAACTGCCCCGTTCTAGGAGCAATTCCAAAGTATTGCCATAGCGCTCCTTAAAAGTAGTTAAGAGGGAGCTAGCATCCAGTGCCCGCACGGAGAAATTAGTAAAATTGCCTACGGGTAGCGCCTCTGCTGCCACCGGAACGTGTAAAACATCCCCTAAAGAATGGGCCGGATCCGTAGACAGGAGTAGGACACGATCGTTGGGAAACGTTTGAGCTAAGGCCTGGGCTAGAGCACAGGATAGCGTGGTCTTACCCACCCCTCCTTTGCCGCTCAGCAGGGTCAGTTGGCGCTGAGGATCAAGGAGAAACGCAGTATCAGGAAGATCAGAAGACATAAAACCTGGGGAGGAGAGAGCGTGGAGGGGGGACATCCAGTTATGCCAATTTACCAAAAGCGGTGAAGAAAATCCGGATTTTAGCGATAAGGTGCAAAACCTATGGACTGGAGGAAGGATCGACGAAGCTGATCCTCCTCCAGGATTAACCTAACCTAGAAACTGAACAGCGCTGCTATTGAGGTCTACGGAATCCCCCTGGATGACGGCTACTAGGTCTTGAACTGTGAACCAGAGGACTTTCTGGGTCTGATACAGGTAGGTGGAGTCACCAGAACTTTGGATTTTATACTCCGCTGCCGAGCCATGCAGTTGTAACGTATCTTCCTGACTATTAAAGTCCGTGACTAAGGCATAGTCAAATAAAAACCCACCTTTGTAGTAAGAAGCTGTTTCGTCACCAAGTACAAAAGTATCGGCACCGGCACCACCAGTGAGAGTATCGCGCTCTAGGAAGCCCCGTGACCAGCCCGCACCCTTGAGCAAATCGTCACCGCCATTGCCAAAGAGCCTGTCAGAGCCTAATCCTCCCGTTAACTCATCATTACCTTCGCCACCATTGAGCGTGTCATTTCTCCACCCCCCCGTGAAGACGATACCGGGTACGACCTCAATGACTTCGTTAACGGTGACTGTTACGGTAGTGGTGGATGAACCACCTTTGCTATCACTAATGGTGTAGTTGAAACTGGCTTCGCCAAAGAAGCCTGAGTCGGGGCTGAACATGACCTGATCCCCCTCAAGGCTGACTACGCCATTGACCGCGTCGTTAACTTCCGTAATGGTGAGGCTGTCACCGTTAGCATCGCTGTCATTACTAAGTAAGTCCGTTGCCGCAATGGTGAGGCTAGTATCTTCATCGGTGGTAAAGCTATCTGCTACAGCGATCGGGTCAACATTCGGGGGTAACACTTCGTTAACGGTGACTGTTACGGTAGTGGTGGATGAACCACCTTTGCCATCACTAATGGTGTAGTTGAAACTGGCTTCGCCAAAGAAGCCTGGGTCGGGGGTGAACATGACCTGATCCCCCTCAAGGCTGACTACGCCATTGACCGCATCGTTGACTTCCGTAATGGTGAGGCTGTCACCGTTAGCATCGCTGTCATTACTAAGTAAGTCCGTTGCCGCAATGGTGAGGCTAGTATCTTCATCAGTGGTAAAGCTATCTGCTACAGCGATCGGGTCAACATTCGGGGGTAACACATATTCAAACTGGGAACCGTTGAGGTTTAAGTTCGCGGCGGTCTGACCCAACAAGAGACCTACGAGTTCACCGTTGTAGCGAATCTCAGTGTTTGTGCCGCTCTGGACTAGGCTATAGTCAGCCGCTGTGCCATGCAACTGGATCACTTCACCTGTGGAAAAGTCATTAATCTGGGCATAGTCGGCATTCCCGGCTGCCGTGTAGTAAGCACTGTTTTCGTCGCCGAGGATGAAGCGATCGTTCCCACTCCCACCAATGATGACATCTACTTCTCCTGCACCAGCGGCACTGCTGCTGGTACCGTTGAGAATATCATCCTGGCCACCGCCATTCACGGTATCGTTACCCGATCCCGCTACTACCGTATCAAAACCCGGAGCGGCAATAATATTGTCATTCCCTGCACCCCCGATGATGGTGTCGTCACCAATGCCCGCATCGATGCTATCGTTGCCATCACCGGCATCAATGCTATCGTTGCCGTCACCGCCTGCAATGATGTCATTACCCGTCCCCGCATCGATCGTGTCATTCCCCGCATCACCACTCAGGTTATCCCGACCAGCTCCCCCCACGATCGTATCGTTGCCATCGCCCCCAGCAATGATGTCAAAGCCGTCACCGCCTTCAATCAGATCGTCTGCTGCGGTACCTACTACATCCAAGCCACTGCCTACATAGGTAAAGATATTGGAGTTCAAATCTAAGGCTGCTACAGTCTGATTTTGGAAGATAGCAATCAGTTCACTGCCTAAATAGAGTTCTGCATTACTGCCATTTTGGATAAAGGCATAATCACTAGGAATTCCCTTTAACTGAACGGTTTCTTGGAGAGGGTTAAAGTCTGAAATGATCGCATAGTCACCCGTCCCTGCGGCAGTATAGTAGGCTTGGTTCGCATCTCCTAAAATAAATATATCCGTACCACCACTGCCGGTGAGGGTGTCAATTTCACCCGATCCCGCAGCAGTGGCATCTGTTCCATTCAAAATATCGTTACCGTTTCCACCGGTCAGAGTATCACTACCCGCACCCCCCGTCAGAGTGTCATTTCCAGGTGCTCCCAGAAGGCTATCATTACCGGCACCGCCATCTATACTGTCCGATCCTAACCCACCATCAATGACATCATTACCATCGCCACCGGCAATCACATCGGGATTAGTGGTACCTGTCAAAGTATCATTACCGATCGTTCCAAAAATATCTGCCATGGCAAATACATCCTTTTCCTTTGAGTTGAATATCAGATTTCTCACTGAGTATCCCCGTTCGTCGCTGGGATCCCAAGGGCAAACGCTGAACTTCATCAACTCTTTAAGGAAAAAGCCCGTTTTTCTGGAATAAGAGTGATTTACTTCGTCAAAACTTCAAAAATGAGACGACCACCGTAAGGCGGCAGAGTGCGACGCAAAGCATTGCACTCTACCATTAAATTTTTTCGCTTTCCGTGGAAAGCCCAAAATTGTCTGGCGATCGTTCCCTCACACCTGTCTTTTCGGGGCCGCTTGGCGTATAGTCGATGGACGAAGTTGCTGCCCCCGCTGTTATGACCTTAACGACCCTTCCCTACGGGCTGTTTTTAGCCGCTCTCTGCCTAATGTATTGGCTTGCGGCTACGGAAGGCTGGCGGCTTCGTATTCTCTTGGTGAGTAGCTTTTTATTTTATGGGCTGGTCTTTTCTGGAGCCCTGGGGTTAAGTGCTTTGGATGCCGGAGCTATTTTCCAGTGTTTTGCCTATTTGCCCCTGCTCTTGGTGAGCACTTTAATTAATTTCTGGATTGGACTGATGCTGGGGCAGCATTCCCCCCTGTCTAACCACAACCAAGATCTCCAGTTATCGGAAGAAGAATGGGAGTATGCCCAGATCGACTGGGGACAGAAGCGGTTATATCTGCTCTGGATGGGGATTCTGCTCAATGTGTTATTACTGCTAGGGTTCAAGTATGTGCCCTTCTTTGTGGAAGTTATCAGCAACCTGGTTCGCTGGGAAATGGGGCCGATCGTGGCCAAGGAGATTCGAGAGAATTTAATTGCACCCTTGGGCTTAAGTTTTTTCTGTTTTGAAAGCATTGGGTATTTAATTGATGTCTATCGCGGCGCACCGGCTACCGGCAATTTTCTCCGCTTTTCCACCTATAAATTTTTCTTCCCCAAGCTTATTTCAGGGCCCATTTGTGGCTACCATGCGGTGTCTCGGCAGTTGCGCCAGGTACAATTTCCCAAGATGAACCAATGGGCTGAAGCCTTATGGTTATTGGGGTTAGGGGCGTGTAAAAAAGTGTTAGTGGCCGATCGCTTAGGCATCTTTGTAGATTTAAGCTATGGCAACCTAGAGCGGGCGGGCAGTGGGGATATCTGGTTAACGGTGTTGGTCTATGGTTTGCAGCTCTATCTAGACTTTAGCGGCTATGTGGATATGGCGCGGGGCAGTGCCTTACTCCTGGGAATCGTCCTACCGGAAAACTTTGATGCTCCCTACTTCACCACCAGCATTGCCGACTTCTGGCGACGGTGGCACATGACCCTAGGCAATTGGCTACGCAATTATCTCTACTTTCCCCTAGGGGGCTCCCGCCAGGGATTGAACCGGACTTGCTTTAATTTACTGATGGTGATGTTAATTGCGGGAATTTGGCATGGCGCAAGCTGGGGATTCATTGTCTGGGGCATTTTCCATGGCTTGGCGTTAATTCTGCATCGCCTCACCCTGGCCCTGGGTAATCGCTTTAATCTGGTCAAAGCCTGGTGGAAAACTATCCCCGGCACGATCGCTGCCTGGGGGATCACCCAGGCGTTTATCTTTTGGTCTTGGATTTTCTTTCGCTTGCCCGATCTAAAACAATCTCGCCTAGCCCTGCATCACTTCTGGGGCTGGGGAGGAGATATTCAATTTGCCCAAAAGGTTTACTTCGATACCCTAGGACTCGATCGCCTCCAATTTACGATCGTGATTTTGGGTTTAGTGGGGGTACTCTGCCTCTGTTATGGTCTCAGACAACTCACAAAACTACAGCTCAATTGGCCCCTTAAACTCATCTTTGCACCCCTGTTGCTCTATGCCGTATTGCAACTTGCCCCTGACGGAACCTTTAGCTATATCTATTTTGATTTTTAGCTTTTAGATTCATGGAGATGGACGGCGAAGCCGTCCGTCTCTCCTACAAATTTAATGGAAGCGTGCGGCGCGCCGCACGCTTCCGCCTTAAGTTGGTCGTCTGGCTAAGTTTTGGCATTTTCGAGATGATTACGGATATGGGTGCCTGCCGCTTCCACCACTTCACGGGGCGGTTCCCGCAGATCCCAGACCAGCCCAACCCAACTCATCACCTTGAGAATGTAGTAAGTAATGTCGTACTGCCACCACTTAAATCCTTGTCGTGTACAGGACTGATAAAAATGGTGATTATTGTGCCAACCTTCCCCCAGGGTAATAATCGCTAACCACCAGTTATTACGGCTGTAATCCCCCGTATAGTAATCCTGATAGCCAAAGAGATGGGAGAGAGAATTGATGGTAAAGGTACCATGCCAGAGGATGACGGTACTGAGGCAAAACCCTACAAATAGACCTGACCATCCCAACCATAGCCACACTAAAACCCCTAAAACGATCGGGGGAATTAACCAGTTTTTATTGAGAAATACTAGCTCAGGATACCTTGCTAAATCAGCGACTTTTTCGTAGTCCGTATAATCATTTTCTAGTTTGTAGAGCCAGCCAATATGGGAATACCAGAAACTCCGGCGAATCGGAGAGTGGACATCATTAACGGTGTCTGACTCTTTATGATGAGTACGGTGATGCGAAGCCCACCATAAAGCACCTTTTTGGGAAGAGGTTTCAGCAATAAAAGCGAGAATAAATTGAAACCATCGACTGGTCTTATAGGTTCGATGAGAAAAATAGCGGTGATACCCACCAGTAATGGCAAACATTCTAATGAAATAAAGGGCAAAACAGACGACCCAATCAATGGGGCGAACACCCGTCCAAAAAGCCCCGATGCAAGCGATATGCAAAAGGCTTATTCCTCCGGCAATGTACAAAAAGTAGGTTTCCCACTTCGATCGTTGCAGAGGAACTTTTGTTGAGATTTGCATTGGATTTCTAATAATCTAATTTATTTAACCTCCCTTATCTTAATCCAATGATGGCTTCTGGACAATTGACCTTATCTTTTCTTTCGTTTGAAGATGCAGGAATGCTCGTTTCTCCATTCCTAGTTTTGCAACCAAAGAGTTGCTTAAAAGGCAGAGGAAAAAATGATCCCCTGCCCGACGATCGCAGTACGAGCCTGTAAAGTCCCCTGCTCATCCACAACCTGGAGATGGGGAAAATCTAATTTCCGGGCTTGGGTTCGTAGGGTTTCTACGAATTGATGTTGCTCTAGGGAGGTCAGGGTATCCCATTGATCCGTGAGATGAATCGTCAGTTCTTGCAGGGCAAAGTTGACTTGGATGCGTTGAATCAAGGGGGGCAGCGATCGGGGTAAACCTTGGATCAGCTTGGCTTGTAACATCGCCTCGAAGGGAGACGTTATAACGATCGTAGACCAATCGGGAACGGGCGGGCCCAAGGGGGGAATATCCGGTTCTGGGGGCAAGGGTTCCGGTTCAGCAGGGGTGTCTCGATGGTCGGGACTCTCGTCCACTGCAGGGGTGGGGGTGAGGGGAGCATCTGGGGAGCCCCCCCATTCTGGAGGTGGATCGGCGGCGGGTTGAGGGCGGACTTGAGACGGTGCCACGGGAGCCGTGGTGAAGTCTTCGTTGACCCTTGCTGGAGGGGAATTGAAGAGACTCACCAGAAACCAGAGTCCCAGTCCCACAAGACTAGAAACGATCGCTATGGTCAGAAAGCTAATCACCCCCGCGCCCCAGCCTCGGGGGAGTCGCCGGTCGAGTTGGGCAACGATCGTGAGCCAGATCCGCCAAAGCTTGGCCCATAAATCCTGGCGTACCCGTGGATCCGGCAAGGTTGCCGTCACCTGAGTAATCGCGGCTTCCAAGCGATCGGCCCAGTCCTGCAAAATCTCTCCCAACCCCCTCAACAGTCCAGCCAAGATCCGGCGAGATCCAGAAGGGGATGGAGGGTAAGGGTCAGAAATCGGGGGAACAGGACGGGGCGACATGGGTAGCAATTAGACTCTAAACGGTCTCGGGGGGCTCGGGATTTTTTAGTTTACGGCGTAGACACATCAAGGGAGTAAAGACCAAATTCCGCGACGATCGCCGGAGTCAATCTTTTGCGATTGAACCAGTTAAAGGAAAGATGATCATCATTGCCAGACATATTATCTCCCGTCGAGAGGATATAGGCGGCACCCGGAAAGGGGAGCGATCGCAAGGCCGTTCCTCTTTCTGCCATGATGCCCTTTACTTTTTGATGGTTCAAGTAAAACTTATAATATCCATAGCCTCGGTTATATTCGGGAACCTCTGGCAAATTGAGGAGATCAAACCGTAAGATATTGGCAGTTCCAGACATTCGATAAAAAGCCCTTCTTTTAATATAAATAAAGTCTTCCCCTTCTCGATACTTATAACCACTGCTCAGGTACCAGCCATGACAATCTTGATGGCGTTCTATAAATTCCGCCAGTCGATTGCTCACACAATCATCTGCATCAACCAGCATGGCGTGGGAATAATGAATGTTAGAGTCCCGTCCATGAATTAATCCCCTGAGAACCCGTCGCCCCTTGTCCGTTAAGCCCTTCGCAATGGGGTGAGTTTCCTTTTCTGGTGGTAAAAAATCAACTTGCAGAAATTCAACCGCAGGATGAGAAAACTGAATCTCTGGCTTTTCATTACAAACGACAATGACCCGAAACTGATCAGAGGTTTGATTACAAGCGGCCCTTAAACATCGCTCGAAAATAC
>JBEAPM010000189.1:0-3946 GCA_041164445.1 Cyanobacteriota bacterium | reverse complement strand
CCACAAGATTCAGGAACTCCGCTTCCGAAAGGAGCGAAATTCCCAAGGTTTCTGCTTTCGCCAGTTTGGAACCTGCGTCAGATCCCACCAGTACATAGTCTGTTTTTTTACTGACACTATTCGTCACTTTTCCCCCAGCCTCTTCCACGATCGCTTTGGCTTCTTCTCGGGTGAGGGTGGGCAAGGTGCCGGTGATGACGATCGTTTTGCCTTGAAGGGATTGCGGTGTGGTGTCTGGACTGGGGGCTTGGGGCTCTGGCCCGGCGAGTGCTAGGCCGATCGTTTGTAACTGTTGGATTAGGGCTTGATTGTGGGGAACTTGGAACCAGTCTGCAACGGATTCGGCAATTTCGGGGCCGATGCCATAGACTGCGGCGATCGTTTCTGGGCTGGCTTGGGCCAGGTCTTCCACCCGCCAGAAGACTTGGCTCAGGGTTTTGGCGTTGACGACTCCCACATGGCGGATGCCTAAGCCATAGAGGACGCGATGCCAGGGTTGGGCTTTGGAGCGATCAATGGCGGCGAGTAATTTTTCAGCGGATTTTTGACCGAGGCGATCGAGTTCAATGAGTTGCTCTAGGGTCAACTGATAGAGGTCGGCGATGGAGGTGATGAGGTGACGATCGACGAGTTGATCAATGACTTTGGGCCCCATGCCGTCGATGTCGAGGGCGGCCCGGCTCACCCAATGGATCAACGATCCTTTGAAGATGGCGGGGCAGGAGGTGTTAATGCAGCGGGTGACGGCTTCTTCCAGGCTTTGGAATAGAGGTTCGGCACAGACGGGGCAGGTGTCACGAAAGGTTACAGGTTTGGCATTAGAGAGGCGTAGTTCCGGTAGCACCCGCACCACTTCGGGAATAATTTCCCCGGCTTTGCGGACAATGACCGTATCCCCTTCGTGGAGGTCTAGGTCTTTGAGTCGATCGCGGTTGTGGAGGGTGGCCCGGGCTACGGTGGTGCCTGCCAGTTGTACCGGCTCAAACTCCGCTACGGGGGTCACGGCTCCGGTGCGTCCCACTTGAAAGACGAGACGATTCATGCGGGCGGGCACTTCTTCGGCGGGATATTTGAGGGCAATGGCCCAGCGGGGAAATTTTTGGGTAAAGCCTAAGGCCTGCTGCTGGGCAAAGTCGTTTAACTTCACCACTACCCCATCGGTGAGATAGGGCAAGTCATGGCGTTGGTCATCCCAGGCGGTAAAAAACTGCTGGACGGCGGCCAGGTCTGGGCAGCGCTGACGGTTGGGATTGACCCGAAAGCCCAGGGTTTTCAGGTATTCCAGGGCTTCCCACTGGGTTTGGGGGGGAGCGGCAAAGTCCTCCGGCAGATGGAGGGTATAGGCAAAAAAGTCGAGGCGACGCTGGGCCACAATGCGGGAGTCTAGCTGCCGCAGGGTTCCCGCTGCGGCATTGCGGGGATTGGCAAAGCGGGGTTCCCCCTGCTGCTCTCGTTCCTGGTTAATGCGCTCAAAGGTGGAGAGGGGCAAAAAGGCTTCGCCCCGCACTTCTAACCAGGGAGGCGGGTTCTCCGTTAAGAGCTTTAAGGGAATCGATCGAATCGTTTTGACGTTGGGGGTGATGTCTTCCCCCTGGGTGCCATCACCACGGGTTGCCCCCCGCACCAGAACTCCCTCTGCATAGCTGAGGGCGAGGGCAGAGCCGTCAATTTTGAGTTCACACACGTACTCAGCGGGATTCTCAGGGGCTTCTGCCGCCCGCTGCCAGCGCTGTTCCCAGGCTTGCAGTTCCTCCAGGTTAAAGGCGTTTTCTAGGCTATAGAGGGGGATGCGATGGGTAACGGAATCAAAGCGATCGGCGGGAGTTCCCCCCACGCGCTGGGTGGGACTATCGGCGGTGATGCAGTCTGGGTAACGGGCTTCGAGATCTTCCAGTTCTCGGTAGAGGCGATCGTAAACCGCATCTTCCATAATCGGAGCATCCAAACCATAGTAGGCATGGGCCGCCTGCTGGAGGAGGTTCCGCAGTTCGGCAATGCGTTGAGGATCAGAGGGGGTAGACATAGGCTCATCCATTACTAATCCATTTCTGCTTGTAACACCTGAGCAATGGCAACACTGGTGCGATCCTGAAACTCCCGCACATTCACCCGCCCCAGCAGGCCGATCGCCACAATCATGGCAACAATTTCTAAGCCGAAGACCAGGGCATAGGGGGCTAAAGCATTGCTAAAGAGCACATCCCCCAAGCTTTTGATCAGTCCCCCCAGCCAGGTAGCCGAAGCTCTGGCTAAGGCTTGGGCCAGCCCCCAAGCGCCAATAAAGGTACCGGCGGTTTCGGCGGCGGTGAGGTCTAGCATCAGGCTAATGGCTCCCGTGGTGGTGACCCCAGAGGCTAAGCCAAAAAGCCCCACCATGACTTTTAAGAGTTGGGGCGTTTGATTGAACCCGGCCAAAATCATCAAGACAAAGGCGATCGCCACCAGGGTGCAGCCCAAACGAGTGGTATTGATTTTGCCAATGCGGGGCACAATGAAAAAACCCGTCAACCCCAGTCCCAATAAGGTTCCCATACCAAAAAAGGCATTCAAGCTTGTGGTTTCCGCCATGGGCATCTGGAAAATCTCCGCACCATAGTTTTCTAAAACCGCTTCTTGGATGAACAGGCCCAGGCTCATCACCAGCAGAAAGGAAAAGAATAAGCCGGTTTGACGACTGGCGGTTAACACCCGCAGGGCCCGACCCAAACTAATTTGATCCTCCCGATCCGCAGCTAAGTGCGATCGTTCCCGATAGTGAGAGTAGCGCTGCTCTACCCCCCAGGTGGCCAACAGGGTTAGGACAATAATGAGGGCGGGAACCATTAAAAACAGTCGATTCAGGCTTGCCTTAATCACCGCAATTTCCGCATCAATGCCCACTTTTTTGAGCATGATGCCCGTGAGAATCGCCCCAATGATAATGCCCACCATCAACATAGACCAAACGATCGACACCAACTTCGATCGTTCATGCTCCTCAGAGACATCCACCAAGAGCGCCGCAAAGGGAGTAGAACTACAACTGAGGGAAAACCCATAGCCCACAAAAATGGCCCCCAGAATGAAGACCCAGAGCTGAATACTGGGATCGCTAAATTGCCAGGAACCCAGCGCCGCCACCCGATCCCCCAGTTGCCACATGGCTTGCACCGCCAGAAAAGCGATCGTCGTGAAAAACAGAGACCCGATCCAAACATACCCCGTCCGGTGCAGCCCCTGAATGGGTTTAGCATCGGACAACTGACCAAACCAGACCCGCGCCGGAGCAACAAACTGGTGCATAGCAATAATGCCCGCCGTCACCCCCAAGGGAATCTCTAACTCACTGACCATCACCCGGTTCAGCAGTCCCAAAGTCAAGACCGACATAATCCCCAACCCCATCTGAAAAATACCGAGGCGGAACATTAAGAACAGGGGTAAAGGGGGGTGTAGGTCTTGGGAACGATCGCTTTCGACAGTAGGCTGTGCCGAATCAAGATTGGTCATGGTCTCTAAAGCATCAGGTGCAACGTCAGTCTAGCAACGCCCTAGGTCTAGGGCAAGAACGAAGCACTAGGGAAACTTCATCGATCCGTTATGATGCCTTTAGAGTAACCCTACCCAAACCGATCAGGTTTCAAGTACGCTCAACGCAACGGATCGGGTGCGGTTAGAGCGGCAGTTGGTGCAGTTAGAGGCACGCATGGAAGCAATCGAGGAGCAACTGAATAGGCTTCATCTTGTAGAACGTGCAGAGACCGATCGCTGCTAAAACCAAGACTCCAAGGAAAAATTGCGTACTTGCTGCATTCGGCAAAAGTCCTGATCTTGGGACACAATGATCAAGGCGTAGTGAATTGCTGTGCAGGCGATCCACAAATCATTGTCACTAATACCAATTGCTTGAAGTTTGGTTTTGCGACGTTTTTCTCGTGCTTTGGGACCATAGTGGACAATCAATTCT
>JBEAPM010000188.1:0-5150 GCA_041164445.1 Cyanobacteriota bacterium | reverse complement strand
TAACATCCCGGTTTTCATCCGTCATTAAATATTCCTTCGGTAAGCCATTCCAATCAAAGACAGCAACCCCGATGATCGCATTGATCGGGTAACCTGTGGAGGTAGACAAGTCTGTGGACATGGGCAGGCCTTGAACGGTAGGAAATCGGTCTGATTGGTCTTAACGGTAGCGCTAAAGGGAAGCGCCGTTACTTTACTCTTCGTGCCTTAATTCATCTTATCCAGAAAGTTGAGGAGGGATTGCCAAGACAGCCGATCGGCGGTGGCATCATACTGGGAACTGTCTCGGTTTGCCCCCCAGACGGTAAAGGAATGTTTGACCCCACCATAGAGTTCCATCCGGTAAGGCACAGCCGCCGCATTGAGATCGGTGGCTAAGGTGGCAACTTCACTCATGGGGGCAACGGGGTCATCAGCACCGTGCAGAATCAGAATCTCTCCTTTGACCTGGCGATAGTCCTGATCCGCAGGGGTTCCTAACCCGCCATGAAAACTGACAAAGCCGTCTACCTCAGCCCCAGATCGCGCCAGTTCTAATACGGATGCGCCTCCAAAACAATACCCAATAGCCACCACCCGCTCCGGATCGATCCCTGTAAGTTGTCGTGCCCGCTCTAAGCTGCCGAGGAGACGGCTACGCATTAAGGGACGATCGCCATACAACTGACCACTGGCTTGCCGAGATTCCTCCACGGTTTGGGGGCGCAGTCCTTTACCGTAGAGATCGATCGCAAAGGTTGCATAGCCCTGTTCCGCTAACATTTGGGCTCGCCGTTGTTCATAGTCTCCTAAGCCATCCCAGTCATGAATCAGTAACACTAAGGGCTGACGATCGCCAAAGCCGACATTGCGGACAAAATAGCCTTGATAGGATTGATCTTCAATAGTGTATTCGATGGTTTCCCCCACCACTTGAGCTTGAACCCGCTCCCCTGAAAACCCGACCCCAAGGAGCAGGGGCAGTAAGACCCACAGGCGTTTCAACCGTATCATGATCGTTCAATCCTTAGCTTTTAGTCCTAGATGTACTCTGCTTAACGCACTCCTCAATCTAGCAGGGATTTCTCAAAATCAACAGGCTTTTTTCCTGGTCTTGGAGGCGATCGTCCCCCTGCAAATCCTGATTCCTCAATATAGAATATGAAGGTTGCTATGGTCTTGAGGATCGCTTGTGAATTAAGATGGCAGTGTGCCTAACTTGGGATCAAGCGTGAGCAGCCCGTTATAGTGAGGTCTGCCAGCTCAGATCCTAACTCTGTGTTTCTTCCCTTAGCCGTCGCTATGGGATTCGACTCCCCCAGGAGGGTTTGATGATTGAGATGACAGTTGCCGGAATTGCGTTGGATGCTGCAACTCGCGCTCCGATCGTTTTGTTGCGGGATACCACCGATCGCCGTGCGCTCCCTATCTGGATCAGTCAAGAACAGGCACGGGCTATTATGCTGGCCCTAGAGCGCCAAGCCCCACCCCGTCCCCTCACCCATGACTTGTTGGTGAATATGCTGCAAGTTTGGGAAATGACCCTAGAGCGCGTCCTGATTCATTCTCTCCATGACAGCACTTTCTTTGCCATCCTGCGGATGCGCAAGGGAGAAGACGTGAAGGAAATTGATGCCCGTCCCAGTGATGCCATTGCCCTGGCCCTCAGACTAGATTCCCCCATTTGGGTGATGGAAGAAGTGGTGGCGGATGCTTCTATTCCCGTGAACCACGAGGCCGATGAACAGGAACGGGAAGCCTTCCGAGAATTCCTCTCCGGGCTCAATCCCTCAGACTTTATTCAAAATCAAGAACGATCGCAGCCCGAATCCTAGGCAGGACCTGTTAACTTCACCGTCCAAGGCGAGAAGAGGTTTCTTCTAACCATTGCACCACCGGATCGCTGAGGCAGAGGTTGTTTAAACGATCGATTTCTCGAATGCCGGTGGGGCTGGTCACATTCACCTCCGTTAAAAAGCCTCCGATCACATCAATGCCGACAAAATAAAGCCCATCCCGTTGTACAGCCGGAGCCACCTGATCGCAGATAAACCGATCCCGTTCCGTAATGGGCGAGGCTTCCACCCGGCCCCCCACCGCCATATTGCCCCGAAATTCCGACCCTGTAGGCACTCGGTTCACCGCGCCGATCGGTTCACCATTGAGCAAAATAATCCGCTTATCCCCTAACTTAGCCTCCGGTAAAAACTGCTGCACCATTACGGGAACCTGTCCCTGGTTCGTACTAATTTCAATCAAGGAATTGAGGTTGCGATCGTCTCGGTGCAAAAATAAAATGCCTTCCCCCGCTTTGCCCCCCAAGGGTTTGAGCACAGCCCCCTCCCGCTCCGCCAGAAACGCTTTAATGCTTTCCTTACTTTGGGTAACGATCGTCTCCGGGATGACGGCCCTAAATTGCAGGGCATACATTTTTTCATTCGCCGTGCGTAACCCTTCTGGACGATTGACCACCAGGGTTTTCTCGGGATTCACATAATCCAAAATATAGGTGGCATAGAGATAGGGAACCGTGACCGGCGGATCTTTACGCATCCACACGACCGTAAACGCTTCCAACTTCAGCCGTTGTTTCTCCCCTAACCGGAACCAAGGCTGGGGAATCCGCCAGCGATCGTTCTCCCACTTCACCGGATCTAACTGCACCGATTGCACCACAGCCCAGGCCTGTCCCCCCTCCACTTCCAGGGTTCGCATTTCCGTGATCCAAACCTCATGGTGCCGAGCCTGGGTCGCTTCCATCAAAGCGATCGTTGTATCATGCCCCGGATCTAAGGCTGAAATGGGATCTAAAATAAATAAGCATTTCATGGACAACCACCTATGACAACGGAAAACGATTGGCTAGAACATAGTGTACAGGTGGAGGTGGGTGTGCCCCTCGATCATGCATGGGATTTATGGTCAGATTTAGAGCAGATGCCCCGCTGGATGCGGTGGATTGAGTCCGTTCATATTTTGGAAGATCACCCAGACCTCTCCCAATGGAAACTGAGCACGGGGGGATGGGACTTCAGTTGGCTGTCCCGCATCGTCAAAATTGTGCCCCACCAGATGATTCAATGGGAATCCGTAGATGGTTTGCCCAACCGGGGAGCCATTCGCTTTTACGATCGCAAAGGCAGTAGTGTGGTGAAGATGAGTATTTCCTATGCTATTCCAGGCATCCTGGGCAAGATTATGGATAATCTTTTTCTGGGTCGTGTGGTGGAATCCACCCTGCAGGCCGATTTAGAGCGGTTTAAGGAATACGCGCAGCAGTCTTTTGAAAATAACTAATAGACCGTCGCACAGGCTCCATCTTCAGGAAACTAAACAGGGGGCAAAATTTTCATAGTCCAAGCTGATTTTTGACCTGAGCGATCGAAACCCGTTGTTTATTTTGCTGACGGGTTGACAAAAATTCAAAGAATTCTGCATTTTCTGAAGTTGATTTAACTTCTTGGTCAAAGTCTTCTGTATCCTGAATTTCAAAACCCTGTCAGTTATTCAATGGAGATAAGAGAAACTTTTTTCCATCGGTTGTTTGTAAAATAACACCTTCTTCTTTAATGTTTTGCAATAGGTCAAGTACAGAACTCTGTTCTTCAGAAATCATAACAACTCTCATAGAAATCTCCTTGTACCTCTTACAAACCTTACAAACAGTTGATTGCCCTTTTTGAAGCCAATGACCTCAATGCTCACGATTTGAACATCTTGTTCAAACTTTCGGAATGATTTTAAATCTTCGATCGCTTCCGTTGAAAATTCAATGTCATACAGCAATCCTAAATAGGTTGTGTGGTGTGCGCCCGGCGGGCGCACACCACACCAGGGTTTCAGCAGTCTAGTCCTTACAACTGATTTAGGACTGCTGTACATCAGAATTCAATCCTTCTTTAATCAGCTTTCGCCTAAAAGCAAAAAAATTGAATGGAAGAATGCGGCACGAAGCGTCGCACTCTTCCGCCTTAAGTTGGTAGAGCTTTAATCTAGGCAGAATACTGTAGGTTGGGTCAAGGAACGAGACCCAACATCCTAGGGTTGTAAAGCATAACTGACCCAATGGCATCTCTGCATGAGTTGTTTGATGCTACATTCCGCAGGCTGACAGACAATAAAAAATATGGTAGCTTAGCGATCGACAACGACCTCAGGGAGAGAGGATTTATGAAATGGCGACAGGCTTTGATCCGCTGGGACGGAGTCGTCTGTTCAAAATCCAGTGAAACGATCGACGAGGCATTTCATAAAATAGCAATACACCTACTTTAATTTTACCAATCTTTGTTTCATGCAGAGATCTCGGTGCAACTCCCCAAATCCCCGGTTCTTCGTGTTCCAGTAGGTTCGCCGAAGACCCATTCTGCCCACCTCTTTACTCCGACGATCGTAACTCACCAGATCCCCGGTTTCTGTTGGTTTATTTCAGATTGTTGGACTACGTTGAAGAAGAAACCGGGGGTCAAAAATATTAAGAAAGCCTCGATTAATGGCGGTGGGTTCCTCCGTGGGCGATCTAGAGACTTGGCTGCTGAAACTATTGTCTGTTCTATACCTTCACACCAGACTTAGGACTAGGTACCCACACAAAAATAAGAATTGTGGCGGGCGGCTACTGTATAGTTAGAAACAAACTCTATTGAGTGGAGACCCAGTGAAGGCAGGAGCAGAACACTCTGCGCCCGTTCAAATTTCCGCTTAAAACGAACATTCTATGGAATTTCAAGGCAATGGACATGAACATGAAATTAGGTCCAGTTATTCGCGTTGGTTTTGGAGTGACCCTCTCCTTAATGACAGGGCTTGGCATCATCTCTTGGTTCACAACACAAAAGCTGAATGAGACCAGTGGTTGGGTTAACCATACCTATGAGGTCATTGGCGATCTCATAGGTCTAGAAAAGTCCATGGTGGATGTGGAGACTGGACAGAGAGGATTTTTAGTTGCCAATCAGGAAAATTTTTTAGAGCCCTATATTCAAGGCAAAAAAGATGTAGAGATTCTCATTCAGGAACTTCAAAGCATCACTAGCGATAACCCCACACAGCAAGACAATATTAAGGCTCTACAGGTTCAAATTAATACTCTCTTCGAGGATATGGAAGAAGTCATTCAACTAAAGCGAAGTGGCAACGACAAAGAGATTACAGTACGCTTTGCAACGGGA
>JBEAPM010000187.1:0-7422 GCA_041164445.1 Cyanobacteriota bacterium | reverse complement strand
CCGTTAAAAAAATAGAGGGAATATTATATTGCTTAAAAATATGACTAGCCGCTTCAATACCATCAATTTCCCCTTGAATGACAATATCCATAATGATCAAGTCCGGATCGTATTCAATCGCCGCTGCAATGGCATCTTCTCCAGACGTAACAAAGTCAACAACGTCATAGTCCAATTTCTTAAGCTGCTTCGCCAAACTTTGAGCCAGTAAAACTTCATCCTCGACAATGAGAATCTTCGCTTTGGGTACAGGAGCTTTTCCAGTCAGTTGTTGTTCTTTAGGCATAGAGAGAGCAGGTGAACGAGCTTTATGAAGATGAATTTAGCGCTTATGTAAGGCTGGATAAACGATCGCTATAGTGCATATTTTTAAAAAAGACCTGAAGTTGGGTTTTCCCGGCTCTATCCATATCCGGCTGCAAAGTGGCCCGTAATTGTTGGCTTAACAGTTTAAGCAGAGGAGTTCCCAAGAATGGTTCTATTGCAGAAGAGGGGAGCCGGGATAACGGATCGGGCTGAATAGTCAGGATAATAGTATCTTGGCTCTCCTGTCCCAGGGAGACCGAAAATTTGTGGTTGGCAACCCCATGCTTCAGTAAGATCAAGATTAATTCACTAAACAAAAGACCCGAGGTTGTCGCCGTTTCCAGATTCACCTCAATCGATTCTAAATCCAAATAGGGTGGCGGTAAATGGGGATCCCAGAGAAACTGGATCAGTGAACTGAAATAATCCGCCAGATCCACTGTGGTCAGGGAATTTGAGGTGTAGAGGATCTCGTGAACGAGGGCAATAGATTGGATCCGTTTTTGGCTATCTTCAAACTCCTGCTGAGCCAAGGGATCCGTAATCTGCCCCATCTGGAGGTCAAGTAAGCCTGCCACCATTAATAAATTATTTTTAACCCGGTGGTGCAGTTCATTGAGGAGGACTGCCCGCTCTAACAACGATCGCCTCAGTTCTAATTGACTGATTACCTGCCGACTCAGGGCTTGCAGAGCCTGAATTTGACGATCGCTTAGATTACGGGGCTGTTGATCGATCACGCAAAGGGTTCCGAGGGAATAGCCATCCGGTGTCATTAAGGGCGCACCGGCATAAAAACGAATTTTGGGATCTTGCAGCACTAAAGGATTATCGGCAAAACGATCGTCTTTCGTGACATCTGGGACAAGCAAAAAGTTCTCCAGTGCAACCACATGCCCACAAAATGAAACATCCCGAGGGGTAGACTCTAGTTGCAATCCAACGGAGGATTTGAACCATTGCCGATGCTGATCAACCAGAGAAATCAAGGCAATGGGAACATCACAAATTGTGGCGGCCAGGCGAGTTAAGTCATCAAAGTCCTGCTCTGGCAGCGTATCAAGAATGTTATAGCGTTCAAGCGCACGTAGGCGATCCGCTTCATTATCGGGCAGAGGAGGTTTTTGCATGGTGGTATGGTTACTCCAAAGCGGAATGCTCTCAATTCGGCTTTCCACTGAAAGCGAAAAAATTGAATGGCAGAGTGCGGCGCGGAGCGCCCTAAAGTCGTCCTTTATACTTCAATTCTTGAAACACTAATTGAAAGAGACTGCCTCCCTCATAACGGTACTGAATCTTTCCTCGGAGTTGTTTGGTTAAGAGAATAATTAAGTTTAATCCTAAAGAATCTGAGGAGTGGAGATTAAAGCCATCGGGAAAACCCACACCATTATCTCGCACCATAATATCAATGACTTTCTCATCATTCTGGTGAGCAGATAACCAAAACTTTCCCCCAGATTTTCCAAGAAAAGCATGCTTAAAGATATTCGATACGATCTCACTGACAATTAAGCCGCAGGGGGTCACCGTTTCAATATTGAGAAAAATAGGACTTAAATCTAACTCCATCTCAATATTTCGGTGTTGAGCATCAAAGGCATTGCAGAGATATTCCACCAATTCAGTGAGATATTCCTTCATGTTAACAGAAGCAAGATTTTTAGACTTATAGAGTTTTTCGTGAACTAATGCCATCGATCGAATGCGATTTTGGCTATCTTCAAACCCTTGAATCGCTTTGAGATCACTAATATGTTCCGCCTGCAGTTCTAACAAACTGGACACCACCAACAGATTATTTTTTACCCGGTGATGAATCTCCTTTAGGAGCAATTCCTTTTCATGGAGAGACTGTTGCAGTGCTACCTCGGCGCGTTTACGATCGCTAATATCTCGACAGACACAAATCATTCCAATTCCCTCGATTAAAGTGAGGGAAACTTCTTCTTCAAACACTGTTCCGTCTTGACGCTGCGCAATCGCCTCTCCCTGCCAATGTCCACATTCAGTCAGTTGGGGAAAAATGTAGGTTTGAAATCGTTTGACCTCCTGGGGAGAGTAGAGACAATGCCACGTCTTTCCCAAAAGATCTTGAGCTTGTTGATAGCCAAATAAGCTTAAGTGAGATTGATTCACATAAATATAATGTTGCTGTACATCCAAAATTGCGATGCCATCGATCGCAGATTCAATAGCAGCAAGCTGTTGCTGTAATTGCGCTTCACTTTCCTTTAAGGCACGGGTGCGCTCCTCTACCCGCGTTTCCAGTTCCAGCATTAATCGCTGAAGCTGGGTATTTTGGCTATGCAACAGTTTAGCCATGTGTTGTGACTCTAAATGGAGCTTGACCCGTGCCAAAACTTCTTCCTGTTGAAAGGGTTTAGTGATATAATCTACTGCACCTAAACTAAAGCCCTTTAATTTATCAGCCGTATCCGTTAACGCCGTCATAAAAATCACCGGAATATCCGCTGTCTTAGCATCTGCTTTCAACTGTTGGCAGACATTGAACCCATCTAATCCGGGCAACATAATATCCAACAAAATTAAGTCCGGTGGATTCTGATGGACTTGGTGTAAGGCCTGAAGTCCTTCAACTTCGACTCGAACCCCCCAGCCCGCCTTACTTAAAATAGGATACAAGATCTCCAAATTGGTTGGGTGATCATCAACAATCAGGATCGTGGGTTGATTTGACAAATTAGCGTACATAACGATCGTTTACCAGTCTACTGGTGGACGTTCTTGAAGGGCTGCCTCATCCATGGTATTGGCAGGTGTCGAGAATCAACTCTACCACGCCATAGAGCGTCTAGCCGTGCCCACTACAGGGTCTTTTCCAGCCCTTTTACCCTTTTGATCCCCGGCTTCTTCTCGATGAAAGACTTACACTGAACAATGAAAACCAACAGAAACCGGGGATCTCGATCGCAACTCCTCAGAGCCTCGGCTTCCTGATGGAAGAGTGCGTCACTCTTCAGCCTTAAGTTGGTAGCCAGAAAACGCTTGTTAGCGAAGGCCTCGTTCTAATGCTTCAATCTCCCGTACCCCCTGTAAATTCCCTTGCTGCTGATACAAAGACTTAGCCGCAGCCCAGGCAGTGCGGGCCTCCTGGGGACGGTTGCGGCCCTGCAAGGCTAGCCCTAAGTAACGATAGGCATTGGCATCCGAGGGTAAGCGATCGACCCACAACCGGGCATTGACGATCGCTCTGAGATAATCGGGTTGAGCTAAGAGAATTTCCACCATGCGCTGACGGGGAGCCGCCTGATCGGGATCTATGCGGAGCACCTGATGGTAAATTTCCAGGGCTTCTTCTGGCTGACCCGTTTGATAAAAAATTTCTCCCAACTTAAAGTACACATCAGGATTGCGCGGATTGAGTCGTCGGGCCTGTTCAAAGGCTTCAATGCCTCGCTGAGGATTGCGCAAGCCGATCCACGTAATGCCCAAGTTAATGTAGGTACCGGGAGTATTGGGCACCAATTCTAGGGCTTTTTGAAAGAGGGGCAGCGCTTCATTAAAGCGTTGTTGCTTAACGAGAATTTCCCCCGCTGCATCATAGGCCCGCGCTTCCTTAGCATCCAGACTGATTAACTGCTGATAGGTTCTCAAAGCAGCCGCTAAATCCCCCGTACTGGCAAAGGCTTGACCCAGGCCTAAATAGGTATTCGTCCGATTGCGGTTTTGAGGACGATTGTCCAGTTGAATGACGGCTTGATAGGCAGAAATCGCGCCTTGATAGTCTCCAGCCTCCTGTAGCGAAAGGGCTAGACCATACTGAAAATCAACATTACGGCGATCGAGAGCCACGGCTTGGCGAAACGCAGCCGCTGCATCGGCAAATAAGCCTAATTGATTATAGGCATACCCAATCCCCGAAAAAATTTGTGCATTTTCTCCATCGAGTTGAGTCGCCCGAGTATAGAGCGCGATCGCTTCCCGATATTGTCCCGCCTCAATATTTTCCCGTGCATCTCGGAGTAATTGCCTTAACTCCTGAGTATTGGATTGGGACTGAGCGATCAGGGTTGGGGCAACCAGAGTTTGGGCAACCAGGGGCTGACTGGGAATAAGCACACCGATGCCCCCCATCATGCACAATAATCCGAGAAGCCGGTAAAATCGATGAGGGTATGCTCCTGCGGAGCGTTGATAGGGTTGCGCCTGTCCCATAGCTACTGAATGCCTTGGTAAATCAAAAAGGAAGATGATGTAATGCTAACCACAACCACCGATGTCTTGCAAGGAATGGAAATTGAGTCTTACCTGGGCTTAGTCACTGCAGAAGTAGTGTACGGTACCAATGCCCTCCGGGATTTCTTTGCCGGAATTCGAGACATGATTGGAGGCCGTACCGGCAGTTATGAACAGATCTTCCAAAAGGGACAAAAGGAAGCGATCGAAGAACTCCAACAACGGGCCAAGCGCATGGGTGCAACGGGCATCATTGGGGTGAGCCTGAATACAGACAGCATTAACGTGGATGAAAAAGGAGTGCTGCTCCTCATTACCGCCACGGGAACAGCGGTGAAAATCCGCTAAAGGCTGTCATCCATTGGCGTTGAAACGCTGAGACGGATGACGCGCCCTAAAACTCAAGACTCCAGACGTACCGCATACCACTGAATCCAGTTGCCATTATCCCAGGACAGTTCACAGGAATTGTCGAGCAAATCTTGGAGCATTTCATCCTGGGGGGGCAATTGCGGCGACTGCCGGGGCAGCAGTTCAGGATGCTCCGTAACGATCGCCCTCAACCGCTCTAACATTTCTGCCGCCGTCACAAACTCTTCCTCTTGGCCGGGACACAGGATCACATAATGATCCTTGGCATACATAATGGGGTGGGGCATAACAAGGGTCTCCAATAAGACGGACACAGGGCATAAAGCCCAAGCAGAGAACTATGCACTCGGCACCAAGCGGATTCGCCCCGCATCCATTTCCGACATCAACAACTCCAAAGCTTCATAGTCTACGTCTGAGACGTACCCTAATCGGGTCAGCTCTGCATTAATTCCTTTTTCAATTTCAGGCGTTAACCGCTTGAGGTAAATCGCTTTTTCAACGAGTTTGCGAATAATTGCCGTTCCTTGCATGATGGCGTACCCCCTTTATAACTGGGATATTAATGGGATTTTTACGTGAATAACAAATGAGACGATGGCGTTGTGGTAAAGGCACTGATGATCAGTCATTAATTTATAAAAATATACAAAGAAGAGTCTAACCTCGATGTGACATGACTTACAAGTACGTGTGATATGTGATGGTGGGTGATTCCCGAATCCGTATAACTACGCCTTGACCTGGCTCACTAGGAGGTTACCCCTTCAGGCGGCAAGCCCTTACCGCAGCAGAAGCCAAGGAAATCAGGATCGCCAAAGGGAAACGATCGCTTAAAAGCTCATATCTCCCAAAACATCCAACCGCTTAATGGAATCAATGGTCATAAATTGATCCGAGAGGCTTTCCGCCGTTGCGGGGGTAATCCAGCCCAGGCGCTTGAGGATTTGAATGGCAGCCGCATACTTCGCCCGCCGGGCACCATCCTTAACCTTAATGGCCAGCCCCAGCCCTTCTCGAATCCGACCCACACACTGAATGCCTTCGGCCCCAGCTTTACTCACGACTTGGCCACCACTCAACCGCATCAGTTCCGTATCAAAAGACCCTTCCCCTGACACCAAGGCCGGATGGTGGGTCATGGCACGGACAATGCGCTCCATATCTAAATTATTGCCAGCGGTGAGCCGGGCATAGAGGGTTGCCATCTGGTACAAGGGCATGAAGTAGGTGGGAGCCCCACAGTCATCCTGAGCCACAATCAGTTCCGCTGCGGGCATCTGCAATAATTCTGCAATTTGGCTGACAATTAACTGCTGTAAAGGATGCTTCCGCCGTAAATAATCATTGAGACTCCAACCTCGGTGCTTGCAGACCGCCAACATTCCCGCGTGTTTGCCGGAGCAATTATGTTCTAGGGCACTACGCTTGCCTTCGGGAATCGGACATTGCAGGCAACAGGGATCCACATCACTTTGCCAGAGTACGTTAAAACATTGACGAGCCTGCTCCACCGCCCCACGATGGGAACTACAAATAATGGCCAGGTCTCGATCGCTCAGGTTAAAGCTATCTAGAGTTCCGGTTGTCGTTACCGCCAGGGCTTGAAAGGGTTTGAGGGCAGACCGAATAAAAGTTCCGGTTTCTGGATCCCCCGCCACCATGAGCGATCGTCCCCGATCGTCACACACAACAGCTTCAACTTCGTGAGTGGATTCAACAATCCCTTCTCGTAGCAGTTGAACTTCCAAGGGTTGGGTGGTTTGCGATCGTTTCCCTAAATTCATAAAAACCTCAGCGGAGCAAGGCTATCTTGCCCTCAGAGCATAGCCCATTATGGGCTGAGAGGCTAGGGCCTAGACGGGGGCTTGCACGTTAAAGTAGAGAAATCTCCACTAGAGAGTGGGGGACAAAGCATCACGCTCTACCAACTTAAGGTGCTGCCCAAGATGAGACGGAACACAAAACCTCTAGATTTTCAATACATCTTTACCTTTGAAGATGGAGACCAAATCAAGTTTGATCTTTCGGTTAACCTACCCAGCCTAACCCTAGTACGATCGGCAACGGAGGACGTTCCGGAATGGACTCGGTTGTCCCATCATCAATGCCCAAACTGCTCTCTAACAGAAGCTGAAAGCCAATTCTGTCCGATGGCCCTCAGTATCCAGGAGTTAATTGAGGCCTTTCAAGATAAGCTTTCCTTTAATCAAGTCACGGTTAATGTCATTACCCAAGAACGAACCTATTCCAAATCCTTAGCGTTGCAAAGAGGGATTAGTTCTCTGATGGGAATTTACATGGCAACCAGTGGGTGTCCCGTCATGGAAAAACTCAAGCCTATGGTTCGGTATCATCTCCCCTTTGCTTCTTTGGAAGAGACGATCTATCGCGTGATTTCTATGTATTTATTTTCGCAGTATTTGGCTCTTCTGGATTTAATATGCTTGACAAAAATAGTTATCTATGGACTGCATTTCGTAAAGTGCCAACAAATTAGAGAACGCAGTTCAAATCTTTTAACATTTCTAAACCCATAACCTC